>NZ_RJVR01000145.1 GCF_003999195.1 Streptomyces soli | reverse complement strand
TGCGACGGCGGCCCCCAGCGCAGAGGCAGTTCCCGCTGCGGAAGCCGCGGGACCCGGCGTAAAGCGCCGGGCGAGCAAGAAGGGCGCTGCGGGGAAGGCGGCGTCCACTGCGACGGCGGCTCCCAGTGACGAGGCGGCTCCCGCTGCGGAAGCCGCGGGACCCGGCGTAAAGCGCCGGGCGAGCAAGAAGGCCGCTTCTGCGAAGGCAGCTCCCAGTCAGGAGACGGCCTCCGTTGAGGGATCTGGCAGGGCCCGTAGGACGCGCCGGACGAGCAAGGCGACTGCCTCCGCTGGCGGTAACGGAGGCGTCCCTGCGCAGCGCAGCTTGGCGCAGGTACGGGCCTGGGCGCGGGAGAACAACAAAGAGGTCAGCACACGAGGCCCAATTCCCGCCGGATTGATGGCCGCCTACGACGAGGCCCACGCCTAAAGTCTCGCGCCCCGAGCCCTCGTCAGTCACCACATGTCGACCATCTTTGAACCTGCCGGCGGATACGGTGTCACGGACGATGTATCAGCCCGGCGAGCTGGCCCAGGGTCATTCTTTGTGCTCGGCCGCGTCGGTGCTGCTGCGCTGGTTGCGGGCTTCTTTGACGGCGCGCTCCCATTTCCAGGCCGGCTCGTGGTGCCGTGCCGCGAGCTCGGCGGCGACGCCGCGGCGGTAGCCGCCGATCTCGCGCAGGTAGCCCAGGGCGGTGTTGATGCGCTGGGTCTCGGGCTTGCGGTCGCGGTGCTGGGGGCCGGTCGGGCGTCCGGCGGCGCCGGTGTTGTCGCCGGTGCGCTTGCGGTCGAAGTCCTGCAGGTCTCTGCGGCGGAAGGCGGGGATCTGCCGGCCGGTGGGGCCCTCGAGGGTTCCGACCGGCTCAGGGACGGAGCCGGGGTTGGCGTTGAGGTATTTGCGGATAGCGCCGGGGCGCGGTGGTCCAGGACGGTCGCCTCGACCGGCCAGAACCTCGGCCGGCCAGTCCCGGCCCGGCTCGCGGGCCTCGCGGGGCCCGGCACCCAGAGCGGAGTAATAGTCAAGACCTGTGGACTGGTTTGTTCGGATCATGGCTTTCAGCATGATCTAGCGCGGAACCCCGGGCGTTCACGACTCCGTTGGGAAATGCGTAAACGGGCTGGTGTGATCCTGTTGTCAGGCGGCAAGTTCGAGCTGGGCGAGGTGTGAGGTACGGACATGCTCTTGTCGAACCGGGCGTGTGCGTGGCTCTGCCGCGGGCAGTACCCGGAACGGGTCATGGTGACCCGGCAGTCGGTCACCTCCCAGCCGTGCAGCCCCTGGCACAGCGTCGCGCGGACGGTGTCCTCGACCGCCTTGAAGAACGCGCGTAGGGCATTGCCCCGACAAGGACTCCGGACAATCTGGATTGCGTTGAACGCGGGGGTAGGACGGGAGCAATTCCAGCCATTCAGCAATGATTGCGACGGCCACAGCGGAGCCGTGCGGGGCGGTCAGTCCCGAGACAGGCGGCGCCGCCGGATCAGGTGCAGCATGGGCTGGCGGCGTCGTTTGCAGCGGCGGTGAGCGCTTCGAGGAGGGCTTCAGTGGCTGCCGTGGGACGGCGGCGGGCGCTGACGGCCGCGGACAGATGCCATGTCAATTCCGGCGCGTCGAGTGGAATCACGCACACGCCGTCGCCGGTCACCGCCGAAGCGGGCATCAAGGTCGCGCCGAAGCCGGCGCGGATGAGCTTGACCATTAGCGCATGGTCGGCGATCTCGGTCGCGGAGTCCACCGGGCCGAGCACCCGATCCACGGTGTCCCGCATTCCCCAGCCCGGCGGGAAGCGCAGGATCGGCACGGCCGACAGGTCGGGCAGCGTGATCAGGGCCCGCTCGGCCAGCGGATGGTCCGCACGGCAGACAAACGCGAGCGGCTCGTCGGTCAGGGGCCGCAGCACGATCCCGTCGGGCGGCCGCTTGCCGCTGGCCGTCAGCGCGATGTCCAGCGAACCGTCCAGGACCGCCCGCAGGTTGCCCGCGGACCCGGCCGAGGACTGGCGCAACTGGACGACAACCTCCGGATGGCGCGACCGCATGTCGGTGAGCACCACGGCGAGATCGAGCGGACCCGTGCTGAACGTGCTGCCGAGCACGACCGTTCCACGCACCCGGCCGGAGACGGCGTGGACCTCGTCCCGCGCGGTCCGCACGGCGTCCAGCACACGCTGGGCGGCCGTACGGAGGGCGGCCCCGTGCTCGGTTATGGCGACGGGTGTTACCGAGCGGTCGAACAGCGCCGTACCCAGATCCCGCTCCAGCCGGGCGATCGCGCTGGACATCGCGGACTGCACGATGTGCATCTTGCGAGCCGCGGCGGTAAAGCTCCCGGTCTCGCAACAAGTCAGGAAGTACTCCAGGTCGCGGATCTGCACAGCATAAGTCTAGTGAAATCCATCGCTGAAATCGCTGAGCGCTATCAATTGTGATCGTTAGACATGATGAGGAAGGGAGCGGATGCTCAAGGCAACGCCCGACGGGGCCGGTGGTGGTGCAAGTGGGACCGCCGTTCGCGCATCGGTCCCCGGGCTAGGCGCCCCTGCTCCCGACCCTTCGAAACGAGAGCCGCCATGGCCGTCCCCTCACCCCTCAGCCGCCGCCCGACGGTGGCCGCCATGCTGGTACTGACCGCGGTGACCGGGCTCATCGACACCTTCAGCTACCTCAGCCTCGGGCATGTCTTCGTGGCTTACATGACCGGCAACGTCGTCTTCCTCGGCGTCAGCCTCCAACCAAGCGCTCATCTGTCGGGGGTCGCCTCCGCCATCGCCGTCGGCGGGTTCGTCCTCGGATCACTCACTGGCGGTCGCATCGCCGCCCGTCTGTCCCGCCGACCGCGCCGCTGGCTAGTCGCGGCCCTGGCCGCGGAGGCAGTCCTGCTCGCCCTCGTCGCGCTAGTCAGCGGCAGCGGTCTGATTACGCCCGACGGGCGAAGCGCGGAACACGGCAGCGCACACGCCGGCGGTCCCTGCGCATACGTGTCTATCGCGCTCCTCGCTCTGGCGGCGGGACTGCAAAACAGCACAGTCCGCCACTTCGGCGTACGCGACCTCAACACCTCCGTGCTGACGTTGACCCTCACAGGGCTGACCGCCGATAGCGCCCTCGGCGGGGGGCAGGGGGCGAAGGCTCACCGCCGGGTCGGCTCGATCGCCGCGATGCTTGGCGGCGCCGTGGTCGCCGCGGCCCTGCTCCAAATCTCGGCCACGGCCGTCGTCGTTCTCGCCGCGGTCCTGGTCGCGCTGGTCTCCGGCGCCTTCGCGACTGGGCGGTCCGCAGTGTCCGGAGCAGACGTCGTCGCTGGGAAAGTTGCCGCGGGAGCGGCGTAGGCGGCCGCCCTCACTCGCGCGCGCTCGCCCTGCCGTCGGGGCGGCCCGCGCCCATGCTCTGATGCCGCCGGTCCGCGCCCGGGCCAGCGGACCCCGTGCTGTACCGCGCCGGAGAACTCGCTGGGCCATGGGAGACGTCGATGTTCAAGACCCTTTCCGGGAAGCAGTCCCGTACTCGTTGATCGTCTCGGCGGTTCGCCTGTAATGTCCCTGTGTCGTTCGGGGTGGGCCGTCGTATGACGCTGCGGGGGCGCGCCCAGCTCACCTGCACCGCCACCTGGCATCGGTCCCGGTGGCGGTGGGTGGCCTCGCCAGACGGTTCGGCGCGGGCGGCGACGGCGTACGAGCGGGCCAAGGTCGCGAGCGCAGCTCTGGCCGAGCACGTCCAGCTCAATACGGCAGGTGATCGCATCTGCGTCGTAGGCATTGCGGACGAGTTCCAGCACACCAAGGTCCGGGTGCGGAACCAGTTCCTCGCCGAGGCGCGCGAGGATTTCGGGGGCGAACCGGAGCCGGTGCTGCATGCAGCTGTTCCTCTCGTCAGCTCGGACCGGGGCTGGGCAGTTCGCCGCCACAGCCAAATCCGATAATGGGTCCGACCGGAGCCCGGCGGCCCCAAACCGGCCCGGTGGGGCGAGGCCCTGCGCAGACTGGCGATGACCGCGCCCCGGGACTGTCCTCCGCGACGGCGCCCCGGGACCGTCCTCCGCTGTTCGAGAGCACCTGCTGCCGCTCGACCCGGTGCCAGTAAACGTTCGTTGCCAGGCGGTTCTCAAGGTAGGCGTCACCAAAGTGGCAGTGGCGGTACGTCATCAAGATGGCAGTACGGACCAGGGGAGGGGATGGCACGCGTTGATCCAGGTCGAGCGGCGTGGTGAGCTGCCGTGCCAGCATGAGTGGCCGTGATCAAGACTCAGACGGTAGGCGAGGAGCCAGCGTGAGACACAACGTCGGATTGGCGGTCCCCCTGGCGGCTCTGGCGCTGCTGAGCGCGTGCGGGGGTTCCGCGAGAGACACCCATCCCTGCACCCTGATGGACGCGCCCGCCGGGATCCGGGTCGAGGTCCAGCCGGAACTGGCGAACAGGGTGGCCGACGCGACCGTTACGGCCTGCTGGGACGGCACATGCCGGAAGCGCACGCTGCGGCTGCGGGAGACCTGATCGCAAGAACCGGCGACCCCAGGAACCTCGTGATGACCACGGAATCCGCTCCCGCCACAGAAGGCCCGGCGGCGAGGACCCCCACAACCCCCGAGCCCTTTATCTGGCCTGGCTTCGCGGTCGTACGTGACCTCCCAAGAAAGCCAGTACACGTCACGCTGGTATTCAAGAACCAGCGGGGCGCCACCGTGCTCGACCGACAGGTCAGTATCACCCCGCAGCCCACCTATCCCAACGGCCGCAACTGCTCGCCGGGCGGCCCCCTGGCGCGCCTGACGGTCACGGGAGAGGGCTCGCTAATCCCACGCTGACCGTGCGCTCCACAACGGACTTGGGCTGGCGATGCGCTGGGGCCACCCGCCGTCTCCAGGATGTGGGACAGCAGCCGCTGTCCCGTGGCGGGCTGGCTATCGGATGGCCTCAGCGCTCCGGCGTCCAGCCTGCTGGATACGTTTCCATGTACCCGGCTGGGTACTTTCACGCGAACGCCGACAGCTCCCCGCGCCCGCGGGAATGGTCCCGCGGCGTTGGCACGGCTCATGCAACGACTTGACTGCTCCCCGCGGGCGCGGGGATGGTCCCAAGGACGCCGGAGACGTCGAAGCCGAGGGTGAACGGCGGTTCGAGACCCGTGGCGAACCGGCCCCGGGCCCGGGTCTTCCAGTCGGACGGGTGCCGGTGGCGTCTGTCGGCGAGATCACCGAGCCGGCGCAGGCCGAGGAGATCCTCACCAGCGGAAGGGCGGACGCCGTACTGCTTGCCCGTGCGCTGCTGCGCGACCCGCACTGGCCGCTGCACGCCGCGCGTGAACTGGGCGCCGACGCCCCGACCCCGAACCAGTACCTGCGCGCGTTCTGAAGAGCGTTTTGTCTCCGCACGAGTGTTCGGTTGCCGAGTGAGGCCGTGGATGAATGCGGCGTGTTGGTCCAGGTAGAGGAAGTACGACAGGCCCCAGCGGGAGGCCGCAGGCTCATTGGGCAGCCGGGCCCCAGGACTGGAAAGCCTTCGTCTGGAACTTTGCAGGCAGAGCAACGGTTGGACTGTGTGTAAGGCTCATGCTCTTCTTGGAGTGATCCACTTATGACAATCAGCAACCAGCCAGCCAGCGCTTCGGGCACCTACCTGCTCGGCGGAGATCTTCAGGTCACCCGGCTCGGCTACGGAACCATGCAGTTGACGGGGCCCGGTGTCTGGGGCGATCCCAAGGACCCCGACGAGGCGATTCGTGTACTGCGGCGTACTGCCGAACTGGGCATCAACTTCATCGACACCGCCGATGCCTACGGCCCGTTCACGGCCGATCTGCTGCTGAAGAAGGCGCTTCACCCCTATCGCGAGGACCTGGTGATCGCCACCAAGGTGGGCAACACTCGTACGGGCCCCGGCGGGTGGGTGCCGGTGGGTCGGCCCGAATACCTGCGTCAGCAGGTGGAACTCAACCTTCGCCACCTCGGCTTGGAGCGTATCGACCTGCTCCAACTGCACCGCATCGACCCGAAGGTGCCCCTGGCCGACCAGGTGGGCGAGCTTGCCGCGCTGCAGAGCGAGGGCAAGATCCGGCACATCGGGCTCAGCGAGGTCAGCGTCGACGAGCTGAAGGAAGCCGGGAAGACTGCAAAGATCGTCTCCGTGCAGAACCTGTTCAACCTCGCTGACCGCTCCGCCGAGAGCGTCCTCGACTACGCCGAGGCACACGACATCGCGTTCATCCCTTGGTTCCCGCTGGCCACGGGCGCACTCGCCGGCACCGACAGCCCGCTGACCCACATCGCCAAAGAGCGGGACCTCGCCCCGTCCCAGCTGGCGCTTGCCTGGTTGCTGCGCCGCTCCCCCGTCATGCTGCCGATCCCGGGCACATCCACGGTGGCGCACCTGGAAGAGAACACCGCGGCGGCGACCGTCACTCTGACTGACGATGAATTCGAAGCGCTGGCAGCAGTTGCGGTGACCGCCTGACAAGTGACCGCCTGACAGTGAGGCCGGTCCTCATCCCGCTCGTCTGTGCGCGCCCCGGGAGCGAGGCGCGCACAGACGACCGTCGGCCGCCGCCCGACCGCCGCGACGTTGCCCATCAGGTCCAGCGCATGCCGATGGCGGGTGGGTAGAGCACTGCGCGGCCGATCAGGGCCTCGAGCCGGGCGACCCGCTGCCGCTCCGTCCTCTGGCTGCTCACAGCACACCGCCCGTCACGCCGGGCAGCCGGTGCGGCTGCGGGGAGGCCACGACGGTGATGGCGCCGGTGGCCTTGGCTGGGTTGTTGACCTCGTCCTGGAAGAGGTTGGCGAGGCTGTCGCGCGAGTTGTAGAGGCCCAGGGCCAGGACCATGCCGATCAGGGCGCCGATCCCGGCTTTGAGGGAGACCTTGCGGACGAAGGTGATGACCACGATCGCGGTCAGGCCGACCTGCAGGCCCTTGTCGCCCCAGGTCCCGAGCGTCGACAGCCAGGAGTTGCCGAGTTCGGCGAGCTTCCCGGCCAGCTGCACATGGGTGGTCACTTGGCCGCACCCCCAACCGCCGTGGCCGTGATGCTGCTGCTGGGAGCGGGCGTTGCCTTCGCGGTGGCGGTCTTCGCCGGAGCTCCGCCCTGAAGGGCGGTGACTTCCCACCGGCCCGAGCGGGCGGTCATCGTCAGGGTGTAGACCAGCGGCCACTGGTCGCCCGTGGCGTCCGTGGCGGTGGCATGGGCCTGGACGAGCACCGTCGTGCCGTCGCCCGGCACCGCGCCGCCGGC
>NZ_RJVR01000341.1 GCF_003999195.1 Streptomyces soli | reverse complement strand
CGCTCAACTGCCGCCCGGGGCGGCCCGGTACAGCCCGACGGTGCCCGGCACGCGGTACACCGTCCCGGCGCAGGCGGGGGCACCGGCCGCCGAGGCCGGCAGCGTGGCGGCGGGCGGTCATCCCTCCGTCGCCCGGCTCAACGTGCTGGGGTCCGTGCTCGCCCTGCCCGTGCCGCTGGTGGACGCCGCCGACCCCAACGCGGGATTCCTGGCAGGCCTGGCGGCCGTCGCCCCCGGCGAGCTGGTCACGGCGTTGCAGGCGGCGCCCGTGGACTCCGTCGAGAAGCGGTTGCGGGATCTGCGGGCCCGTCTCGAACTCCACGATGCCGAGGGTGCGCAGCGCGTACTGCGCGCGCTGGCCGACGACGACCTCGACGACTGGCGGGTGGTGTGGCACCGCGGCCTCACCGCGCTGTCCACCGGTGACCACGAGACGGCCGCGCTGTCCTTCGACGCGGTCTACGACGCCTTCCCGGGCGAGTCCGCGCCCAAGCTGGCGCTGGGCATCTGCGCCGAGATCCTGGGCCAGTTGGACAACGCGGCCGAGTACTACCGGCTCGTGTGGAGCACCGACCAGAGCTATGTGAGCGCCGCGTTTGGGCTGGCCCGGGTGCGGCTGGCGGCGGGCGACCGCGCGGGCGCCGTACAGGCCCTGGAGTCGGTGCCGGAGTCGTCCATCCACTTCACGGCGGCCCGGGTCGCGGCGATACGTGCCCGGCTGCGCGAACGCTCGCCGCAGGAACCGCTGCTGGCCGACCTGCTGGCCTCGGCCGCACAGGTCGAGGCGCTGCAACGCCTCGGCATCGACACGGACCTGCGCGAGCGGCTGACGACAGAGGTGCTGGGCAGCGCGCTGGACTGGGTGCTCGCCGGCCGGCAGGGCACGCCCCCGGTGGCCCCGGCCGGCTCCCGGCCGAGCCTGTTGGGCTCCCCGCTGGACGAGCGGGGGCTGCGCTTCGGGCTGGAGCGTTCCTACCGGGTGCTGGCCCGGCTCGCCCAGCAGGGCAGCACAAGGATCGAACTGGTGGAACGCGCCAACCGCTTCCGCCCCCGGACATGGGTGTGAACGCGATGCCGCAACTGACGCTGTGCCCCGAGTGCGCCGAACCGCTCGACCCCGAGGACAGTTTCTGCGGCGCGTGCGGTGCCGACCTGACGACCGCCGCGTCCGGGGACGGCTACGAGCTGGCGCCGCCGGCGCCTGCCGGGCCCCCCGCTTCCCCGGCTTCCCCCGCTTCCCCGGCTTCCCCCGCTTCCCCGGCTTCCCCGGCTTCCCCGGCTTCCCCGGCTTCCCCGGCTTCCCCGCCCGGGGGAGGCGACACGACGACCTTCGGAGTCGGCTCCGTACAGCTGCCGCACTCGAAGATCACCGATCCGCGCGAGGAGCCTCCCAAGGTGGAGTCCCCCCAGGCGGCCTGCGTGGCCTGCGGGGTCGGCCGGGTCGACGGCGACGGATACTGCGAGCACTGCGGGCACGCCCAGCCCCGGCCCCGCGACCACCAGGAGCAGGAGCTGGAGGGCGTGGCGGCGGTCAGCGACCGGGGGCTGCGGCACCATCGCAACGAGGACGCCTTCGCGCTGTCCGCGACCTCGCTGCCGGACGGCACCCCGGCCGTCGTGGCGGTGGTGTGCGACGGCGTGTCGTCCGCGTACCGCCCCGACGACGCCTCCGCCGCGGCCGCCGCGACCGCCAACGAGTCCCTGCTCGATGCCCTGGAGCACGGCGCCGCCCCTGAGGACGCCATGCGCGACGCCCTGCTCACCGCCGCCCAGGCCGTCACCGACCTCGCCGACGAGGACCGCGGCGCCGGCGGAGGGGGCCCGCACCACAACTCCCCCGCCTGCACCTGCGTCAGCGCCATCACCTCCGGCAAGACCTTCACCGTCGGCTGGATCGGCGACAGCCGCGCCTACTGGATTCCCGACGACCGCTCGGCTCTCGCCGCCCGCCTCACCGAGGACGACTCGTGGGCGGCCCGCATGGTGGCGATGCGGCTGATGACCGAGGCCGAGGCGTACGCGGACGACCGCGCCCACGCCATCACCGGCTGGCTCGGCGCGGACGCGGTCGAACTCGACCCGCACACCGCTTCCTTCGAGCCGGACGGGCCGGGGGTACTGGTGGTGTGCACCGACGGCCTCTGGAACTACGCGGAGTCCGCCGCCGAGCTCGCGTCGGCGGTCCCCGAGGACGCCCGCGCCCGCCCGCTGCACTGCGCGCAGGCACTAGTCGGAATGGCGCTGGACGGCGGCGGCCACGACAACATCACGGTCGCCGTCATGCCCTTCCCCGTACCGCAGCCCTGACTGACCCACAGTCCTGAACCGCAGATCTGATCTCCAGCCCTGATCTCCAGCCCTGAAGTGCACTGGTCTGAACAGCGTCTGAAAGCCGAGGAGCGCAAGCGATGGCCAACTTCTCCAAGTCGAACGTGCCGCAGTTCTCCGTCGATATCTACCAGAACGAGTACCTTCCGGAGGGCGGCCGCGAGGTCAACGCCATCGTCACGGTGACCTCCACCGGCGGCGGCACCACCGGCGGGCTGCCGCTGCCGACCCGCCCCCAGCCTTCGGCCGGGGGGAGGACCCCCATCTCGCTTCGCTCGCCGGGCCACGTCCCGGGGACCGCGCCGACCGGACCCGCCGCGGCAGTGGTCATCATGGTCGACTGCTCCGGCTCGATGGACTACCCGCCGACCAAAATGCGCAACGCCCGCGACGCCACGGCCGCCGCCATCGACACCCTCCGCGACGGCGTCGCCTTCGCCGTCGTCGCCGGCACCCACGTAGCCCGGGAGATCTACCCGGCCGGCGGCGCCCTCGCCATCGCCGACTCCTCGACCCGCAACCAGGCCAAGCAGGCCCTGCGCAAGCTCACCACCAGCGGCGGCACCGCCATCGGCACCTGGCTCACGCTCGCCGAGCGGCTGCTGGCCACCGCTGACGTCTCCATACGCCACGGCATCCTGCTCACCGACGGCCGCAACGAGCACGAGAAGCCCGAGGAGCTCAAGGCCGCCCTCGACGCCTGCGCCGGCCGCTTCACCTGCGACGCACGCGGCGTCGGCACCGACTGGGAGGTCAAGGAGCTCACCGGCATCGCCTCGGCGCTGCTCGGCTCCGTCGACATCGTCGCCGACCCCTCCGGCCTGGCGGCGGACTTCCGGCAGATGATGGAGACCGCCATGGGGAAGGAGGTGGCCGACGTCTCCCTGCGGCTGTGGACCCCGCAGGGCGCCGAGATCGGTTACGTCAAGCAGGTCGCCCCCACCGTCGAGGACCTCACCTCACGGCGTACGGAAGCCGGTCCCCGGGCCGGCGAGTATCCCACCGGGTCCTGGGGCGACGAGTCCCGCGACTACCACATCTCCGTCCAGGTGCCGGCGGCCGGCGTCGGGCAGGAGATGCTGGCGGCCCGCGTCTCACTCGTACTCCCGCAGCCGGACGGCACATCGCAAGTGCTGGGGCAGGGCCTCGTACGGGCCGTCTGGACGGACGACATGGCCGCCTCGACCCGTATCAATCCCCAGGTCGCGCACTACACCGGCCAGGCCGAGCTGGCCCAGGTCATCCAGCAGGGCCTGGAGGCCCGCAAGCAGGGCGACCGGGACTCCGCCACCGCCAAGCTGGGCCGCGCGGTGCAGCTGGCCAGCGCCTCGGGCAACGAGGACACAGCGAAGCTGCTCGCCAAGGTGGTCGACGTCGTCGACGCGGCGACGGGTACTGTGCGGCTGAAGGCCAGGGTCGCCGACGCCGACGAGATGACCCTGGAAACGCGGTCCACCAAAACGGTACGCGTCAAGAAATAACCCGCGCGACACTGAGAGGGGCGGAGGGGGAATGAGCGATATGTCGACTTGCCCGAACGGTCACCAGTCCGGAACCGACGACTGGTGCGAGGTGTGCGGCCACCGCATGTCCGCGCCCGCACCCGTCTCCTACCCCGTCGCGCCGCCGCCTCCCCCGCCGTACTCCGGGGGCTACACGCCCGGCTACGACCCCGACGCGACCTCCGCCGCGGAGCCCTGCCCCAACTGCGGCACCCCGCGCGAGGGCATCGCCCAGTTCTGCGAGGAGTGCCGCTACAACTTCGTCACCCACGCCGGCACCACCTTCGTGCCGCCCTCCCCGCCGCCGCAGTTCCCCCCGTACCAGCGCTACGAGACCGAGCGCTCCCGGCCCTCCCAGATGAACCGCCCCGCCGAGCCCATCGCCCCCGAGTCCTTCACCTCCGGCTCCGGCGACTTCCTCCTCCCGCCGCCCGAGACCCCCGCCTCTCCGGGCACCTGGACCGCCGTCGTCACCGCCGACCGCGACTACTTCAGCGCGATGATGGCTCGCAGCGGCCCCGACGCCCAGGGCCTCTACTTCCCCTCGTACTCCCCCGAGCTGCGCCTCCCCCTCACCGGCGACCAGCTCACCATCGGCCGCCGCCGCCACTCCACCGGCGAATCCCCCGACCTCGACCTCTCTCGCGCCCCCGAGGACCCCGGCGTCTCCCACAAGCACGCCCTCCTCGTCCGCCAGCCGGACAGCACCTGGTCCGTCATCGACCAGGACTCCACCAACGGCACCACCCTCAACGACGCCGACGACCCCCTCGACCCCTACGTCCCCGTCCCCCTCAAGGACGGCGACCGCGTCCACGTCGGGGCCTGGACCACGATCACCATCGTGCGGGACTGAGGACTAGAGGCCGCGCGAATAGGTGGGGCGGCGTCGCGTGCCGATGGCTCTCGCCTGGCGGCGTTGTCGTCGGTCGACGACGTCCCCCAGCCTGGCGGCTGGGTGGGGGTGCCCCTGGCTTCGCCGGGGGCACCCCCACCGGCCGAAGACTGGTGGGGGTCCTCCCCCAGCCTGGCGGCTGGGAGGTGCCCCCACCGGACGGAGTCCGGGGGAGAGTGCCCCCACCGCCTTGCCAGACTTGCCCCTCGCCCCGCTCCTTCACCCACCCCAACTATTCGCGCGGCCTCTAAAGCGCACCGAACGCGTACCGCACCAGCTCCGCGTCCTTCTTCGGGACGGTGAGGTCATACGTGCCATCGGCGGTCACCAGCTCGTACCGCTCGAACTTCGGCGCCATCGGCACCTTCTTCCCCGTCGGCGTGAGTGCGAACGGCGGCCGTAGCGTGGCGCTGCGCTCGCCCCGGCGGTCGCGCCGCCCGTCAGGACCGTGATGCTGGGTCAGACCCTGGGCAGTTCCCAGGCGTTCGGGCCGTCCGGGTGATCGAGCCAGGTCCACTGGTGGTCGCCGTGGATGGTCATGCCGAAGCGGTCGCGGGATGGGTGGCCCTCACAGTCGAACAGGGCGTGCGCCTCCTCCACCAGGGCCCAGAGGTCGCGGGGGCCGGCGAGGAGGACGGTGCCGGAGCGGTCGGCGCGCGCGGCGGAGCCGTCAGGGGCGGTGATGGCGGCGCCGCGGCCGCCGAAGGCCCAGCGGGTCTGGAGTTCGCCGGCGAGGAGGGTGAGCAGGAAGCGGAAGAGCTCGCTGTCGAGGACCTGGGGCGGGGTGGTGGTGGAGCGTACGCGTTCCTCGGGGCCGATGGCCTCGGGGGCCGGGTGGGCGGCCGCGCCCGCGCCGCGCAGCGAGACGAAGTAGGCGGGGGCGGGCAGGAAGCGCCCCTGCGCATGGTGGGCGCCGGTGACCCGCAGCGCGATCAGGCCGCCGCCGAAGGGGGCCAGCACCAGGCCGCCGGGGCGGCACTGGCGCAGCCACTCCGGCGGGACGAAGGGCAGTTCGCAGGTCGCGATGATCCGGTCGTACGGTGCGCCGCGGGCCCAGCCCAGGGAACCGTCGCCGGTGACGACGGCGACGGCGGCGAAGCCGGTGGCGGCCAGGTGGGAGCGGGCCGCCTGCGTGATGGCGGTTTCGAGGTCGACGCTGGTGACGGCTTCGCCGCCGAGGCGGTGCGCGAGCAGGGCGGCGTTGAAGCCGGTGCCGGCGCCGATCTCCAGCACCGTGTGCCCCTCCAGCACCTGCAGCGCCTCCAGCATCGCGGCCATCAGCGACGGCTGGCTGCTGGACGACAGCAGTTCGCCGCCCCGGATGTGGGTGATCAGCGGCGCGTCCGCGTACGCCCCCGCGAGCCAGCTGGCGCGGGCCCGAGAGTCCGGGGCGTCCGCCGAGAACCGCGAGAAGCCGCCGCCGGCCGGGCGGGGCCGGTAGTAGACCGGTACGAAGACATGGCGCGGCACCTCCGCGAAGGCCGCCCGCCAGCCCGGATCCCCGAGGCCTCCAGCGGTGACGACGCGGCGCACGAGCCGGGCCCGCAGCGGGACGGCGGCTTCGGCGTACGGATCGCCGGGCTCGACATCGGTCATACCCCCACTGTGCGCCGCCGGAGGCGCTCGGTCCTAGCACCGGTCCTAGGCCCGAAGTCCTCCGCCACCCCGTCTGAGACCATGGACTCGTGAACGAGATCCCGCGCGGCAGCATTGAGCAGCAGACGTTCTACGAGGCGGTCGGCGGCGAGAAGACCTTCCGCCGTCTGGTGCACCGCTTCTACGAAGGCGTCGCAGATGACCCGGCCCTGCGGGCGTTGTATCCCGAGGAGGACCTCGGGCCCGCCGAGGAGCGGCTCGCCATGTTCCTGATGCAGTACTGGGGCGGCCCGCGCACCTACAGCGACAACCGGGGCCACCCGCGGCTGCGCATGCGGCACGCGCCGTTCCAGGTCGACCAGGCGGCGCACGACGCCTGGCTGCGCCACATGCGCGACGCGGTGGAGGAGCTGGGCCTGGAGCCCGACTACGAGCGGCAGCTGTGGGACTACCTGGTCTACGCGGCCGCGTCGATGGTGAACACGCCCGGCTGACCGCGGGCCGGGCTCAGACCGGGGTGACGCTGAGCCCGAGCCCGGTGTTGCGGCGTACGGCCACCGAGCCGTAGGGCGTACGCAGCCGCAGCCACGGCCCGGCGGCCAGTAGGACCGGCGCGTCGTCGGTGGACGCGTCGCGCGGGCCCGGCACGGGCAGCCGGACGGGCCGCAGGAAGCCGAGGGCCTGGGCGGCGTGCACGGCCCGCAGGGGCAGACCGGTGGCGTCGAGTTGCCGGGACCAGATGTCGTCGGCGATGGCGTCGAGGACGGTCCGGGTCCGGGCCTCCGGCGCCAACTGCTCGGTGCGGGCGCGGAATTCGGCGACCCCGGCGGCCGCGGCGGCGCGGATGTCCTCGGCGGAGGGCAGCCCTTCCGCCGGGCGCCAGCCCGCGCGCGGCGGCAGGAGCCCGGCCCAAGCGGGGCCGGTGACGGAGCCGGGGACGGTGACTGTGCCGCCCGGCTCGTCGATGCCCTCGAGCAGCTGCCCGGCGGACACGGTGGCGTCGAGCCCAGCGGGGTCCACGGGCGTGGCCAGCGCCGCCGTACGTATCGCCAGGACTCCGCCGAAGGGCGGCTGTCCGAAGACGGCCAGGACCCCGCCGGCGGCCTGGAGCCTGACCGCGGCGGCCTTGTCCCAGCGCAGCAGCCGGGCCAGGAAGGCGGCGAAGGCCTCCGCCTCCCTGGGCTCCGCGAGCTGGAGGGTTGTCATGCCGCGACAGCCTCTTCGTCCTCGGAGGCCGGCGCGTCGTCCCGGTACTCCTCCAGGAAGGCCCGCTCGTCCGCCGTGATCCGGCGCGGACGCTGCGCCTCGAAGTCGAACGGCACGATCACCGTCGAGGCGCGGACGTAGAGCTGGTCCGGGTCCTTGACCTCGTACGCGACGGTGAACGATGCCGCGTTGATCTTCGTGACCCACAGCTCGATGTCCACCGGCGTGTGCCGGTGTGCCAGCTGCCGCTTGTAGTCGATCTCATGGCGTGCCACCACGGACCCCTGCTTGAAGTCCTTGTCCGGGCGGAACAGGAAGTCGATGCGCGCCTCCTCCAGATAGCGGAGGAAGACCACGTTGTTGATGTGGCCGTACGCGTCCATGTCCGCCCAGCGCAGCGGGCAGCGGTAGATGTGCCGCAAGATCAGCCCCGGGTCAGCTTCTTGTAGGTGGCACGGTGCGGACGGGCGGCGTCCGGGCCGAGCCTCTCGACCTTGTTCTTCTCGTACGACTCGAAGTTGCCCTCGAACCAGAACCACTTGCTCTCGCCCTCGTACGCCAGGATGTGCGTGGTGACCCGGTCGAGGAACCAGCGGTCGTGGGAGACGACCACAGCCGCGCCGGGGAACTCGAGCAGCGCGTTCTCCAGCGAGCCGAGCGTCTCGACGTCGAGGTCGTTGGTCGGTTCGTCGAGGAGCAGCAGATTGCCGCCCTGCTTGAGGGTGAGCGCGAGGTTGAGGCGGTTGCGCTCACCGCCGGAGAGCACGCCGGCCGGCTTCTGCTGGTCCGGGCCCTTGAAGCCGAAGGCGCTCACGTACGCGCGGGACGGCATCTCGACCTGGCCGACGTTGATGTAGTCCAGCTCGTCGGAGACGACGGCCCACAGCGTCTTCTTGGGGTCGATGTTGGCGCGGCTCTGGTCGACGTAGGAGATCTTGACGGTCTCGCCGACCTTGATCTCGCCGGAGTCGGGGGTCTCCAGGCCCTGGATCATCTTGAAGAGCGTGGTCTTGCCGGCGCCGTTGGGGCCGATGACACCCACGATGCCGTTGCGCGGCAGGGTGAAGGAGAGGTCGTCGATGAGGACCTTGTCACCGAAGGCCTTGGAGAGGTTGTTGACCTCGACGACGATGGAGCCCAGGCGCGGGCCCGGCGGGATCTGGATCTCCTCGAAGTCCAGCTTCCGCATCTTGTCGGCCTCGGCGGCCATCTCCTCGTAACGGGCGAGGCGGGCCTTGGACTTGACCTGTCGGCCCTTGGCGTTGGAGCGGACCCACTCCAGCTCTTCCTTGAGGCGCTTGGCGCGCTTCGCGTCCTTCTGGCCCTCGACCTTGAGGCGGGAGGCCTTCTTCTCCAGGTACGTGGAGTAGTTGCCCTCGTAGGGGTGGGCGCGGCCGCGGTCGAGCTCGAGGATCCACTCGGCGACGTTGTCCAGGAAGTACCGGTCGTGGGTGACGGCGACGACGGTGCCGGCGTACTTGGCGAGGTGCTGCTCCAGCCACTGGACGGACTCGGCGTCCAGGTGGTTGGTGGGCTCGTCGAGGAGCAGCAGGTCGGGGGCCTCGAGCAGCAGCTTGCAGAGCGCGACGCGGCGCTTCTCGCCACCGGAGAGGTTGACGACCGGCCAGTCGCCGGGCGGGCAGCCCAGGGCGTCCATGGCCTGCTCGAGCTGGGCGTCGAGGTCCCAGGCGTTGGCGTGGTCGAGCTGCTCCTGCAGCTGGCCCATCTCGTCCAGGAGCGCGTCGGAGTAGTCGGTCGCCATGAGCTCGGCGATCTCGTTGAAGCGGTCGAGCTTGCCCTTGATCTCGGCCACGCCGTCCTCGACGTTCTCAAGGACGGTCTTGGTTTCGTCGAGCGGCGGCTCCTGCAGCAGCATGCCGACGCTGTAGCCGGGCGAGAGGTACGCCTCACCGTTGGAGGGATGCTCCAGGCCGGCCATGATCTTGAGCACGGTGGACTTGCCCGCGCCGTTCGGTCCCACGACGCCGATCTTGGCGCCTGGCAGGAAGTTCAGGGTGACGTCGTCCAGGATCACCTTGTCGCCGTGCGCCTTGCGCGTCTTGCGCATGGTGTAGATGAACTCAGCCAAGAGAAACCGTCCGGCATTAGATGATGGGCAGATAGCAGATACCCCCCATCTTGCCTGACCGCCACCCTCCCGGGCGAACCAGTAGGTCGGAGACCTCCATCCCGCCACTGGCCTGCTGCGGCGCTGTCTGGGCTGGTCGGCGCCTGTCAGCGCTGGTCGCCCTCGGGGGCCTTCCCACGGCCCACAGGCGGCCCGGGAACGGGACTCCGACCAGCACCGCGGCCGGCCTGAGCTCCCCCCTCGGGAGCGGGGATCCCCAGAGCGGCCCCTAGCTAGGGGCAAGCACGCTTGTCGGCGGACAGGAACAGCCGACTGACCAGTCCTGACATCGCCACTTGGAACGCTCGATCTTTCCGTCCGCTTGTGAAGAACCCGGGCAAGGTGAGCGGTCGTCCCTTGGCTCGGTGCACGCGCACGTCCCAGGAACATGCCACCTCGGCTGCTGCGTCGTCGCTCCGGGCAGCCTTCGACCCGACGGGATGAAAATCATAAATGACCGCAGTTGGTCACTCGTGTAGCGGAAATCTCAATGATCGGATGCTTCGTTGTGCAGGTGTGACAACAGGCCATGCGCATCTCGCATCATCAGCTCCACCCGCGTCGATCTCCGGGGCCTCCCGTCTGGGGGACTGGGTGCTTGTCTTCGGTTCCGTGAGCAGCTCCGAACCGAGTTCGGCCACGTACATCGAACGCGGCGCGGACCGGATCCGCCTGATCCACTGCTCCTCGGTGCTGGAGGCCTTCGTCCTGACCATGGACCGGATCGAGGCCGATTTCACGCGTCGCTTCGGCGGTGCACCGACGATCGCGCGGACGTGACGAGGCCACTGCGCAAGCTCCTGCGCTCCACGAACCGCGCCGAGCAAGACAAGCCGCCGCGGCCGCCCCTGCAAACCCGCCCTGTCCCCAACCTTCGTCAACGGCTCCGGCAGGACATTCATGCATGACGGGTACGACCTCTTCGGCGCAAACGGTGTGCAGACGAACGTGGGTAGTGAGATGTACTCACCTGACACAGGGCAGTGGCATGCCCACGATTCCGTCCCCAAGCAGGAACCTTTTTCTGCTCCAGACTTCGATGTCCTCAACGGGCGCTGGCAGTCCGAGGCCGACCTGGCACGGCTGCTGCAGGCGTCTGCGTGTCACGACGAGGACACCCGGCCCACTCTCGACCTGCCACCCCACGCCCTCCGCCCGCCGACCCGGCACCGCCGCAGCCGCTACCCCCTTCTCAAGACGGCACCGAAGCGGGCGTGGACTCGGGCGCAGATCCTGAGTCTGGCCATCGCGTCATTGATCGCCGCCCTCGTCGCCATGGTCAGCGCCCTCAGCGGAATCATCGCGCATGACCCCTTGCGCCACCTCGCCTCCCCGGCCGCCCCCCAGCAGCTCACGACCTGGTGGCCGGCCCTGATCTACGGCCCTTGGATGGTCGCCTCGCTGTCGATCCTGCGCCACGCCGTGCACCACCGCCGCGCTCCCCACTCCTGGGCCATTGTGCTGCTGTTCTCTGCGTTCGCCGTCATTCTCTGCATCGCCTACGCACCCAAGACCGTCGCCGGCGTGACCGTCGCCGCGCTTCCCTCCGTCGCCGCCCTGTCCTGCTTCCACCAACTCTCACGCCAGATCACCCTCACCAAACCCTCGCAGCGACGCGTCCCGGGTCAACGCCGCGCGCCGGGCTCTACTCAACGACCGACCTAGACCCCCGTACGGGCAACGTTCGCCCGCAAGCGAGGGGTCCTGGTGGGCCAGATGCAAGGTGCCGGATCGCGTGCTCGGGCGGGCGGGGCGAACGTTGCCTGGCGCAGCACCGGACGGTCAAGGGGGCGGACCCCTGTGAGGCCCGCCCCCTTGGCCCCGCTTACGGCAGGGTCACTGCCAGGTCTTCGCGGTACGGGCGGGGCTGCCGGAGCGCTAGCAGACGGTGGCTGATGTCAGTGGTGGTTGTGACCTGCGGCAAGGTGAGATCTTCGGGCTTGCCGTCGACGACATCGGCGAACTCGGCTGGCTCTATGTGCGCTTGCCCCGCTTGGGCGGAGCGAAGACGAGCACACCGCGAACCTTTTTGACCTGCTGTTGCGTGACGTCTCCCTCGACCCCGTGGTGTCAGCAACGCTCACGGAGCACATGAAGCGCTTCCCGCCCGTCGACGTGACGTTGCCCTGGCTGACGCCGACCGGTCCTGAGGTGACTCGGCGCCTCGTCTTCACAAGCGGCGCCGGCAAGGCCCTTTGGAGCAATGCCTTCAACGACCAAGCTCGGAAGCCCGCATTGGCGTCTGCCGGGATCATCCCCCCTGAGAAGGGGCAGCGGTAACTGGCTGCTCGTGAGCACGGGATGCATGCGCTGAGGCACTTCTACGCCTCGGTTCTCCGACAGGGAAACGGGCAGGGGGGCGGACCCTGTGACGTCCGCCCCCCTGCCCGTGGGGATCAGTGCCTCGTGTTACTCGGCGGGGGTCGCCGACTTCTTCTTACGGAGGAAGAAGACCGCGCCGCCGCCGACCAGGACGAGGACGATGGCGATGCCCGCGATGACCGGGGTCGCGCTGCTGCTGCCGGTCTCGGCGAGGTCGCCGCCGGCGCTCGTGCTGCCGGTCGAGGCCGTGCTCGGCGAGGAGGACGGCGTGGGGGAGCCGGTGCTGGTGCCGCCGCCGGAGGTGGCCGTCTTGCAGTCCAGGACGCCCTCGAAGGTCTTCTCGAAGCCGTTCGGGCCGGTGATGCTGATCTTGTACGCCTGGTCCTCGTCCACCGGGACGGTGATGGTCTCGGACTTACCGGGCGCGACCGTGTACTCCTTGCCTGCGAGTTGGAAGGTGAAGTCCTCGTCACCCTCGTTCGTCGCGGTCACGTCCACGCCGCCCTTGGCGCAGTCCACGGCGGCGGAGACGGCTGGTATCGCGCCCTTCTTCGCCCAGGTGCCGTTCGCGGTGGCACTGACGGTGCTGTCGCTGGAGCCGGCCAGGATCTGGGTCTGGCTGGTGCTGTCGGTCGCGGTGAACGCGCGGCCGACGGGCACGGTGGTGGTCGCGGTGGCGGTCAGCGCGGCGGTGCCGTCGGTGCCGGCCGGGACGTCGAAGTAGACCTGGGCGCCGTCGGCGGCCGTGGTCACCTCCTTGCCGTCCTTGTCGACGAGCTTGACGCCGGAGGGGGTGCCCGGGGTGAGGCCCAGGGCGACGCTGTCGGCGTTGGTGTGCACGGTGACCGGGCCGAGCTTGTCGCCCGCCTTGCCGGACACGGCGGTCGGGCTGAGGCTCAGCGAGGCGTCCGGCTCGGCGGTGTCCGCCGCGTGCTGCTGCAGGTAGTCGGCGAGCTTCTCGGCGTCCGGGTCGGAGGCGGTGACGTCCACACCGTCGGAGAAGCGCCAGATGGCGACCTGGGTGCCCGCCGCAGCGGTCTTCTGGCTGAGCGTGCCGGCGCCGGAGGTGGAGGCGAGCGCGGCGAGGTCGTTCACCTGCGGGTAGGAGTGCTGCAGGATCCAGTTGATCTTGCCGGCGTTGGGGTTCGCGTGCAGCGACGAGGCGTCCCAGGGCACCTCCTTGTAGGTGGCGTCCTTGAGCGTGTGGTGATTGATGTCGATGCAGTACGTCTGGATGGCTCCGCCACCGTCGACGGACATCTCGAACAGGCCGGCCGAGACATCACGCGAGGTGCCGTTCTCGTGGATGACAGCGCCGTCGTACGTCTTGAGGCCGCCGAGCGTGGCGGTGGCGCCGCCCGCGGTGGGGGTCGCGTCGTCCGCGACAGCGGATCCGGCGCCGGCTATCGCACCCGCGGCGAAGAGACCCGAGGCCAGTATCGCGGCGGCAAGGCGGGCAGCGTTCCGCCTTCGTACAGTGAACATGTTTTCCCCTCCGGGCGAGGCCGGTCGATGGGGGGATGCCTCGCCTGCAGTCTGTAGAACTGTGCGGTATCCACGGAATCCTAGGAAGCGGCCGTATCGATAGCGCCGGGATTCACAGACAGGTCCGCATTCGAATCACAATCGTTATCGGCGCGGGTGAGTATCCCGGCATTCTCAGGCGGGATTGTCGATAAATCACTCACCCACTGCCCGAATTATCAGGACACCGCCATGGGTGCGGGCACCGATGCCGGGGAATCCGGAATAAGCAGTTCGGGTCGGCCCTGGGTGATCCGCCGGAAGGCCGAGGTCCCACGCGACAGGTCGTGGCCCACGGCCACCGCGTCGATCTCGGCCGAGGTCCACCGCTTGCCGTCCCGGTCCTCCTCGCGCACCCGCAACCTGCCCTGGACGACGAGCGGTTCCCCCACCCCGACCGAGGCCATCACGTTCTCCCCGAGCGCCCGCCAGGCCCAGACGGTGTAGAAGCTCGTATGCCCGTCGCTCCAGGCGCCATTCTCCCGGTCCCAGCGGCGGGCCGTGGTGGCCAGCCGGAAGCGGGCCACCGGGACTTCCGACCCCGTCTTACGGAATTCGGGCTGGGTCGCGACATTTCCCACGATGGTTACCAGCGTCTCGTTCATTCCCGGGTCCTCCCCCGTGTCGACTTCGTCTTCGACTTCCGGGCACCATCGTGCACCCGGCGGGACTGTTTTGGAGGAACCAACTTCAACCTGTGGATAACCGAGGATTACCGGTTGGTTGTGGACAACTCCGTCACCCGGAAGTGGGTACCGGCCACGACTCCGTACTGCTCCCGCACCTCCCGGTAGCGCATCAGCTCCGCCGCGACCGGCTCCAGCACCCGCGCCCGGCCGCAGTCCGCCGCCGCGTCACGCAGCCGCCGCTCGGCCGCCTGACCGTGGCGGCGGGCCGGGCCCCGCG
>NZ_RJVR01000244.1 GCF_003999195.1 Streptomyces soli | reverse complement strand
GTGCGCGAGCAGCAAGCAGCCGGCGGTCAGCGCCGACAGCAGGCCGGCAGCGACCGGTCCGCCGGGCACCGCGGCCGGCGTGGGGGACAGCGCCGCCAGCCCCGCCCAGCCCCACGGCCCGGACCACAGCTCGACCCGCTCCAGCCACGGCACGGCATGCCCGTCGGCGGCCAGCGCGCTCTGCCCGGCGAGCGCCAGGACCACGAAGGACGCGTACGGAGTCAGCGCCCGCACCCAGCCCGCCACCCGCGTACTGTTCTCGACCGCGACCCCGAGAGCCGTCGCGAGCAGCGGCACGCACGTCGCCCCGGTGAGGCACCAGGCGAACCCAGCCGGCAGCTCCACCTTGACCGTCAGCCCCAGCGCGACCATGCCGATCGCGGCGGCCAGCACCCCGGCGCCCAGCGCCGCCGCGCACGACATCCAGAACCACGGCCGCAGCACACGCCCGATCCGCACCGGCTGCGCCAGCAGCCAGTCGACGCTCTCGCGCGGCGGCACCACCGGCCCCCGCCACAGACCGTCCCGGGCACCCAGCAGCAGGCACCCCACCGTGAGCGCGGCGATCCCGGCGGGCAATGCCGCCAGGATCGCCGGACCGTGACCGGTGTAGTCGGCGCCCATCGACGCCTGCAGGAACAGGCCCATGCTGGGCAGCACGCCCCATACGACGGCCAGCAGCAGCACGCAGTAGACGACGTACCCGATCTGACCGGCCCGTCGCCGCCGGTGCGGTGCCCGCAGCTCGCGCAGCAGCCGCAGCGTCTCGGCGGTCCAGTCGTCCTCCGCGGACCAGTCGGCCGCGCGCTCCTCGGTCGGCTGAGTGACCGTACTCACTTGGCCTCGCTCTCTATGCCCGCCAGCCACGAGTCGCCCGCGGCGTCCGGGCCGGCCAGTACGTCCTCGGGCGTCCCGTCAGCGACAATCCTGCCCTCGCGCAGCACCAGCACCCGGCTCGCGACCGAGCGGGCGAGTTCCGCGTGGTGGGTGACCAGCAGCACGCCCACCCCCTCGTCGGTCTCCGCCGTGATCAGATCGGCCAGCCGCCGCCGGGCGCCGGGGTCCAGCCGCTGCTCGGGTTCGTCGAGCAGCAGCAGGTCCCGGGGCCGTACGAGCGCCGACGCCAGCAGCAGCGACTGCAGCTGCCCCGACGACAACGCCGACGGCAGGGCGTGCGCGTGCCCGCTCAGCAGCCGCTCGGCGAGCACATGGTCGATCCACTCCGCCGCGCCCTCCACCCCGTGTGCGACCGCCACCAGCTGAAGGTGCTCCCGGACGGTGAGATCCGGATAGCACGCCGCCGTGTCCCCGACGACCGCCACACGCGCCCGTACCCGCGGATCGTTCTCGTCCATCGGCAGCCCGTCGAACGTGACCGTCCCCGTCGTCGGTCTGTCCCGGGCGGCGGCTATGCGCAGCAAGGTCGACTTCCCCGACCCGTTGTGGCCGAGCAGCGCGACGCACTCACCCGCTCCCAGCGACAGGTCGATCCGGTGCAGCACCTCCCGCCGGTCGTACGTGCGGCTGACGCCCTTCAATTGCAACAGCGGTACGCCCACGGACCGGACTCCTCGAGGCCACGAAACACATCGGACTCCGGCCCCGCGTCGCGTACGTCGCCCCGGGCCGGCTCCGGCCATTGTCCACGCCGGCCCGAGGCGTCGGGCGCGCGGTGCCCGGCTTCGGCGTAAGGCGCTGCGCGGTCATTGACAGGCCCTCGCCAAGGGAAGTTCACTTCCCCGGAGACAGGTATGGACCACTGGTCGGGGTGCCTGACTGCCCATGCGAACTCGCGCGCCAGCGTCTTCAGGAGGTCCTTGAGCCGACCGGGCCGCCTCCCACCGCGTCGGGGTCCACGCGCTCCGCGTCGGCGCCGCGCGTATCCGGCGGGCCGCCGGCTGCCGCGCGGACGGTCGGCACTGCGCCGGAGGCACCGATGGGAGCCCCGGCGCGGAGGAGTCAGCACCGGGTCGCCGCGTGGTTCTGCTGGCACGCGACGACAGGCAGGTCGCGGGTGCGGAACAGGTGCAGGGCCATCGTCTTGCGGACACGCGTGCTCCTCCTGCCCCGCCCGGAGCACCTCGTCCAGCTGCTCCACCCGCATCAGCGGCTCGGGCGTCTGCTGATTCAGGCTCATCTTGCCCAGGTCGTTCAATGCGTTGGTCGTTGATGGATTGCCGGTCGTAGAGGCATTTGGCGTAGCGGGGGAGGAGGCCCTCGACGCTGTTGCCGACGCGCTAGGTGACGGCGGGGTCGGCCCCGGCGACGCACAGCCCCGTCTCGAACAGCTTCACTCCGTCGGCCGACGGGGTTTCGCCCTGCGTGCGCACATGCGGGCCCACGCGATACGCGGGGCCACCGAGCGGGCAGTGGCCATCGACAGCGCCACCACGACAGTCTGGCGCGACCGCGACACCTTTCTGGTGGTTGAGCGTAGAGAGTGGGACCGTCGGCTGTCGGTGGTGGCTGATGGGAAGGCCGGCCCGTACGTCTGTGCTGCACGTACGGGCCGGCCTTTCACTGGAAGGTCACCTTTCGGGGTGGCTCAGCTCCACGTCGAAGCCCTTGGCTCCGCCACCCTCGAGCGTGACGGCGGTGGCCACCGGGGGGTAACCACTGGCGATGAGCGAGTACCCGCCCGCGTCGAGGTCGGTGAACGCATATGCGCCGTCCGGGCCGCTGATGGCGGTGCCGACGACGTTCCCGGCCGCGTCGAGCAGGGTCAGCCGGGCATCGGCGAGCGGGCGGTGATCGGCACCGGCCCGGACGGAGCCCTGCAGTTGGGCACCCGCCTGCAGGACGATCTCCACCCGGGTCTTCCCGGCACCGCCGACCTCGACAAGGCGGGCGGTGGGCCGGCAACCGGCGGCATTGACCGCGACCGTGAAGTCGCCCGCCGGCAGTTCGGCGAAGGCGAAGCCACCGCCCGCGTCCGTCTTGCCGGTAGCCAGCACCTCGCCCCGGACATCGGTCACCACAACTATCGCGCCCTCGACGGGCAGGTCGTCCAGCGCGCTGGTCACGACGCCTGTGAGCCCACCGCTCGCGGACAGCAACACGTCGTACGACACCGGCTCCTGGCCGACCGTGACGGTGGACGCCTGCGGCTGGCAGCCGTCGGCGGCCGCGATCAGGACATACGAACCGGAGCCTGGCACCGGAAGGGTGTAGCTGCCGTCGGCCTGGGCGGCGGCGCGGCCGAGCTGCTGTCCGGTGAGGGAGATCAGGGTCAGCGTGGCGGTGGCCACCGGCGTGCCGTCGGAGCCCCGCGCGTAGCCGTGGACGGCGGCGGTGCCGGCCACTGCGACGTCATCGCCGCCCGACGAGGCGAAGGCTGCCACCGGCTGCGGCTGCGGCTGCGGCTGCGGCTGCGCGGCTTCGGCGCCCACGCCGACCTGCTCCTGCTCGGGCTGCGGCGCCGCCGCATCCGCCGCCTCGGCGGCGCGCGCCTCCAGCGCGGAGATCTTCCGAAGTGGTACCTCCTTGATGAACAGGATCACAACGAAGGCGACGACCATCACGATCGCGGCGAGCAGGAACACCGTGTGCATGGCGTCCGCGAAGCCCGCTTTGAAGGGTTCGGCCAGGCGAGGGTCCAGCTTCTGGATGAAGGAGGAGTCACTGAGGACGCTGGTGGAACTGCCGCTGGAGCCGCCCTTGAGCATGCTCAGCACCGGCTTGTTCGCCGGGTCCGCCAGCACTGCCGGATCCCTCAGCGCGGCCTTGAAACTCGCGGTGGACGCGGCCGCGGTGAACGCCGAGGCGATCTTGCCGCTGACCGTGCTGAAGAGCACCGAGAGGAAGATCGCCGTACCGGCGGTGCCGCCCATCTGCCGGAAGAAGGTGGACGAGGAGGTCGCCACACCCATGTCCTTGAGTGGTACCGCGTTCTGCACCGCCAGGACCAGCGTCTGCATACAGCCGCCCAGGCCCAGGCCGAAGACGGCCATGTAGACCATGGTCTGCCACAGCGGCGTGTCCCACACGACCCTGAAGTAGAAGAGCGCCATCGCGGCGACCATCAGGGCGCTGCCGACGATCGGGAAAATCTTGTACCGGCCGGTCTTGGAGGTGACCTGACCGGAGGCGATCGAAGCGACGATCATGCCAGCCATCAACGGCAGCATCTCCAGGCCCGACTTGGTGGCACTGGCGCCCTTGACGATCTGCAGGTACTGCGGGATCACCAGCATGCCGCCGAACATGCCCATACCGATCAGTACCCCGGCCAGGCTGGTCAGGCTGAAGATCGGGATGCGGAACAGGCGCATCGGGATCAGTGCGGCGTCGCCCATCCAGCGCTCGACGAAGATCCAGACGATGATGCCGACCGCGCCGATCGCGTAGCAGGTGAGGGACCGCGTCGAGCCCCAGCCCCAGCCACGGCCCTGCTCGGCGACGAGCAGCAGCGGCACCACACCGATGATGAGGGTGAGCGCACCCCACCAGTCGATGCGGGACGCTCGGCGGGTGTGCGGGATGTTGAGCACCTTGGCGACGACGAACAGCGCGATGATGCCGATGGGCACATTGACCAGGAAGACCCACCGCCAGCCGACGATGCCCAGGATGCTGTTCGTCCCCGCGAGGAAACCGCCGATCAGCGGTCCGCCCACACTGGCGACGCCGAATGTTGCGAGCATGTAGCCCTGGTAACGGGCGCGTTCGCGGGGCGAGACGATGTCACCGATGATCGCCAACGCGAGTGACATCAGACCACCGGCGCCGATGCCCTGGAAGGCCCGGAACCAGGCCAGTTCGGCCATCGAGGTCGAGAAAGTGCACAGTGTGGAGCCGATGATGAAGACGCTGATCGCGCCCAGAAAGTAGGGCTTGCGGCCATGGAGGTCGGACAGCTTGCCGTACAGCGGTGTCGAGATCGTCGAGGTGATCAGATACGCGGTGGTGGCCCAGGCCTGCTGGCTGAGGCCGTGCAGATCGTCCGCGATGGTCCGGATGGACGTACTGACGATGGTCTGGTCGAGCGCGGCCAGGAACATGCCCAGCAACAGGCCGCTGAGAATGGTGAGGATCTGCCGGTGGCTGAGGCCGCCCGGCGAGGCTATCGGTGTGGACCCCGCGCTCTGCGCGGGGGCTGCATGGCTCATCGTGCTATTTCTCCCTGTTCTCCGCCGACACCCCTGAGTGACCTCCTGGGCAGTGTCGCGCGTTGTGATGTGCCAGCAAGTCGTCATTGAGATGCGTCAACAGCCGGACGAGCTGGAAGCGGTCCTCGGGCTGCCATCCCTGAATAACGGCCGCGACTTCGGAGTCCCGCTCACGCCGGTACTGCTCCAGGGCGGCGAACCCGGCACTGGTGGCGGTCAGCAGCGCGCCACGCCCGTCTTCCGGGTCCGCCCGACGTTCGACCAGGCCGCGGTCCACCAGGGACCTGGTCCGACGGCTGACCGTCGAAAGATCGAGGAGTGTGTCCGCGGCCAGATCGGTGGCCCGCCGTGGACCGTCCATCACGAGTCGGGCCAGCAGTAGGCGATCCGCGCCGCCGGGTTCGTACTTGGTGAGGTGTTTCCAGGCTGACACCAGCCGCATGAGCCGTACCATCTCGGCTCCCAGGCTGGCGGCCGCCTCCGTTGCGGTCAGCCTGTCGGGGCTCGTGCCGGTAGCGGTGCCGGGGGCGGCTGTGTCACCGCTCGTACCGGCGGGGGTACGGGGCCTGTTCCCGCGGTCATGGGTCGTTCTCGTGTCGATCGCCTGTTCCCCCCTCCGAAACTTGCTTGAGCCCCGCAAGTATAGTGCTAAATGCTTGCCTAGAGCAACTTGATGGCGCAAAGGTGTGGCTCAAAGTTGCCGGTGTGGCGTCCGACGGCTCGTGGGAGCCCCGGAGCCAGCGATCCCTGTGAGGAACAGAACTGACCCTGCTGCGCCGGCTACCACCCCCCCAGCACCAGGCAGCCCACCAGCTTCACCGCGAAGGTCCCCCACGGGGCGGGAGGTGGTGTGACGGCTCCGGACAGACACTTGGTGGGCTGGCAGCCGGTGAATGTTGCCAAGAGATGAAGTCGCTCATATGTGCGAAGGGATCCTGAGGCGTCAGGGCGAGGAACTCTGCACTCGGTGGGGTGACAGGCGTCCGTGAAAGATTGCCTTTTCGGGTGTGGGGTCGTTGGTCGGGGATGACAGTGATGCAGGAGGCTGCGGTCCCGACCGGGCGGCGACGCAAGATCACCGGCAGCAACGATGGCGAACCGGTTCTTCTGGCGGCAGATCCGCCGATCTATGCGGCGGTGGCCCTGCAGTGGCGACAGGACAGCCGGATGCTCCCGGGGCAGGTCGACCCGGAGTGGTCGGAGTTGGTGGCCGATGTACCGGACTTGGGCCTGCGATCCGGGCAGGATGCTGGTCTTCCTTCCGGCGTCGTGCTGGAAGCGGGCGGGGCGGGTGCTGCCGGCGGCAGCCGTCCGGTCTCTGTCGCGGTGGAGCCGAGGGGCCCGGCTGCACCTGCCGCCCGGCGGACAGCACACTGATCCCCGGCATAGCGTCGGGCCGGAAGGGCCACGCTGGGGCAGGGTTCCCGACACCGTCCTGCACAGGCGAGGTGCGGGATGCGCGCCGGCTGGTCCAGGGGCTGACCAGGGCATGGTCTCCACCCCCCGGTCCGAGCGGTAGGCCGCCCTCCAGAGACGTTGGCGACGTAAGCGGCAAGCCTGGCGAGGATCACTACGACGACAATGCAGCCACGACGGCGCCGATGGCCAGGTCGTGGGAGGCCACCACACAGGCGACGGCGACGATCACGAGCGCGGTTTCGCCGAGCGGCATACGCTTCAGCATGCCCAGCTGGATGAAGTGCCAGTCGAAGGTGGCGACACGAGGACCATCACCTCGACCAGGGAGCGCCCAGACGCACCACTCGTCGGCACCGGTGACGCAGAAGGGTGAACGGATGAGCGCGCGTTTCGAGGAGATCGACTGGCGCCCGACATCGATGGGCGACATCAGTCTGCGGCGTCGACGGGACCCGGCGTCGGGCGACGATGTGTACGAGGTGAAGCTCGGTGACGAGTTCTTGATGTCCAGCCTCTTCACGGCGGGAGAGATCGCGCTCACCCGTCTCGGCCTGGCGGAACTTCCGAGCGACGAACTGGACGTCGCCGTGGGCGGTCTCGGTCTCGGTTACACCGCTCAGGCGGCGTTGGACGACCCGCGTGTGCGCTCGCTGGTCGTGGTCGAGGCGCTTGGCGAAGTGATCGAGTGGCATGAGCGTGGGTTGGTACCGCTGGGTGCTCGGATGGCGTCGGACTCTCGCTGCCGACTGGTCCAAGGCGATTTCTTCGCGATGGTCGGCGATTCTTGTGGTCTGGATCCCCAGACACCGGACCGTCGTTTCCACGCCATCCTGCTGGATGTCGACCATTCGCCGCGCCATGTGCTGGACCCCCGTCACACGGCGCTCTACCAGCCTGCCGGGCTGCGCGTTCTTGCCGAACGTCTCCATCCTGACGGTGTCTTCGCTCTGTGGTCGAACGATGCACCGGACGATCAGTTCAACTCCGTGCTCGCGGAGGTCTTCGTGGAATCGGAAGCCCACGTCGTCGACTTCGACAATCCGCTGCAGGGGGGAACCGCGGCCAACACCGTCTATGTGGCGAGGAAGGGAGCGAGCACTGACCTCAGGCACTTGTGACGCTGCGCAGTGCGCGGGATTGCTGCCCGTTGGCCGAGTTCGTGTTCCGCCATCCCCAGCACGTCGCGGCTCGCCACCGCAGCGGCGTCGGCAGGCGCCGTCGGTGTGCCGCACTTCAAGGGAGTGGACCACACGCTCGGTGCCCACCTCGTGGGCGACCAGGTCGGCGAACCCCGGCGGCGCCCGTGACCGCCGCCGCGGTCCAGACATCGAAGCCGATCCAGTCCGCGGTCCGGGCCGAGAAGGCCACCGCGGTGACCGGCTTATGCCCGCCGCGGCGGAGCGACGTACGTCACGCGCCGACGGCCGGCCCACCCAGGGATCGGGAGGGCCGGCCGTAGCGTTTGACGTGACGTGACGTGACGTGACGTCAGGATTTCCGAGACGTCAGGTAGGTCAGATACACCGCGTCGGGACACCCGGGCACCGCACGCAGCGTCCAGCGCCCCGCGACGGTCGCGGAGGAGAAGTTCGACTCGGCGTCGTACGTCTCCACCTCGCCCTCCGCGGGCGTGTACCCGGCCTTGGGTAGCCGCTGCTGCATGAAGGACAGGGCGGCCCGGAAACCGCCGTGCACCACCGTGTTGACGACCAAGCGATTGCCCGAGCTGTGCTCCACGGACGTGACGGTGGCGCGTTCGGGGACCGGCAGGGTCGCCGGGAACTCCTTGGGCAGCGGCAGCGACGTACTCGTGGGGCAGCCGCGGACGCCGTTTCCGCCGTGCTCGCCACCTGCGACGGCACGGCAGAGGGCTTGCCGGCCGGGGTGCCGTGGGCGCAACCGGTGACGAACATGCCGGTGAGCACGGCACCGGTGAGCATCACGGCTGGGGCAAGGGCTTCACCTACTGGCCTCCCTTTAAGGGGAGATCTGAGAAGGTCAGGCCTGGTGGCGCGTGCGCCGGATCAACTGGTCGACATCGGCGAGATGCATGGTCATGGCCTCGGCCGCTGCCGCCGGATCACGGGCCTGAAGCGCGTCACGGATCGCCCGGTGGCCGGCCAGGGACGACCGACGTCCCTCCCGCGTGCTGTGGGAGTCCTTGCGTACCGGGGTGGTCCATGAACTGACCATCGTGCTCAACGCGGTGAGCAGCGGATTGTGGCTCGCCCGGGCCAGGGTCAGATGGAACTGGATGTCCAGCTCCAGCGACTTGGCGCCCAGCAGGTTCTCGTCCGTGGCGTGCAGGATGTCGTCCAACTGCAGTAGATCCGCGCTGGTGGCGCGCAGTGCCGCGAACTCGGCGATCTTCGGCTCGATGACCGTCCGCAGCTCGGCCACATTCGCCAGCTCCCGGTCGGCCTCGCCCAACTCGGCCAGCCTGGCGTAGAGATCATTGACCTGCGTGGGCGGCGCCAGCACCACGGTGCCCTTGCCCTGCCGTCGCTCGATGAGGTGCTTGTCCTCCAGCTTGTGCAGGGCCTCCCGGAGCGAGGTCCGCGACACCGACAGCGACTCGGCCAGTTCGCGCTCCGGCGGCAACCTGTCACCCGGGGCGAGTTCGCCCAGCGCGATCATCTGCTCCAGGTGGGCGACGAGCGCGTCGCTTACGCTGCGGACACGGGTGCGCAGCGGCGGCACCTTCGCCACTCCCATGTCCTTTACCTCCTTGGCCACTGTGCAGTCAGCGTACAGGGCCCGTTCACCGCGGGTCCGGGCTTCACCCCGGGCCGGGGCGGGCACCGAGAGTCTTTTCCGATCATGTCCACGCGGCGAAGTCGCTCTTACGGATGAGGCAGTGGACGCCCTTGACGTCGTCCACCACCTGGGTCACCACGAAGTCCGCGGCGGCACTGAGATAGGCGTAGCCGTCGTCCGCCGGCACCTGGTACAGATCGGCAAGTACGCGCAGGGCCTCGCGGACCGCCTCGCGGAACGCCTCGTTGAGGTCGCGGTGCAGGCCGAGCGCGAGCCAGTGCTCCGAGGTCTCGCCGAAGGGCCGCTGCAGCCGCCCCAGCAGAGCGCGGCTTTCTTCCGCCGGCAGCACCGTCGCACGCAGGGTCGCGCGCAGCGGGGCCTCCAGCGCGGTGAGAGCCACCTCGCCGTGCCCTTGGGCGTAGTGCGGGTCTCCCATGAACAGCCCGGCGCCGTCCACCTGCACCGGCAGGTACAGGCTGGTGCCCGCGACGAGGTCCTTGACGTCCATGTTGCCGCCGAACGGCCCGGGCGGCACGGAGTTGAGCGCAGTGGCACCACTGGGCGTCACCCCGATGAGCCCGAGGAACGGCGCGAGGGGAAAGCGCAGCTCCCGGCCGCCCGGCACCGCCAGGCTCCCCGTGAAGTCCGCCGAGGCCCGGCAGAACTTGGAGACGTGGCCGGCCTTCTCCGGGTCGCTGGGATCGGGCTCGAAGCCGGCGTACGGCAGCGGCGGGAGCTCGCCGGCCAGGGCGCCGTAACCGTGTCTGCTCGAGATGATGCCGTACGGCGCTCGCGGCACGAGCTCCAGGAAGTCGATCTTCAGTATGTCGCCGGGCCTGGCCCCGCTGACCGCGATCGGCCCGGTGACGACATGAGGACCGTCGGCACCTGCGTCGCGGACGGGGAAATCGGCCGCAATGTCGACGGCGTCGCGCAACACGTCGTCGGGGCCGACCCCGAACTGTCCGAAGAAGGTCCGGGGATCCCTGCCGTGGTCCTCCACGATGCCCTCGTGGGAGACGGTGTCCACGGTGATCGTCTCCCCGGAGCCCATCTCGGCGATCTGTGTGGCGCCCTCGGTGGGCAGCCATCCCCAGGTGACCGTTTCGACGGTCGACGCCAGGTAGTGCCGGCCAGGGATGGGTCCCTCGTGGGGCTGAAGGAGGGGCATGCTCACGACTCGTTCCTCTCCGGTATTCCGGCAATCAGGTCAATCTCGATGTCGGCGCCCACGGCCAGCCCGGTGACGCCGACGCATGTGCGGCTCGGCAGGGGGCCGCCGAACCAGGTTTCGTAGGCCTTGTTGAAGACGCCGAAGTCATCGAAGTCGGTCAGGTAGACCCGGACCATCAGCACGTCGTCGAGCGTGAGGGCGAACTGCCGGAGTACCGCCACCAGATTGCGGCGCACCTGCTCCGCCTGGGCGACCACTCCGCCCTCCACCAACCGGCCTGTCGCCGGGTCGGTGGGCATCTGCCCGGTGACGAAGACCAGCGATCCGAAGCGGGTCGCGTGCGCGAACGGGCCCACCTGCGGCGGCACCCCGTCCTCGGCCGAGAAGACGAAGGTCTCTTTCTCTGTCATGCGACCTCTCCAACGCTTTCCGCGCCCATGATCCGCAGGAACCGGGCGGTGGCCGGGTGCTTGGGACGGGTGAGGATCTCCTCGGCGGGCCCCTCCTCGGTGACGGACCCGTTGCTCATGAACACGACCCGGTCGGCGACCTCCTGGGCGAAGCGCAGCTGATGGGTGGCGATGAGCATGGTCAGCCCGTCCTCGCGGGCGAGCCCGCGGATCACTTCGAGCACTTCGTGGATGAGTTCCGGGTCGAGGGCCGACGTCGGCTCGTCGAGCAGCAGCACCCGGGGGTTGGGCGCGAGCGCCCGGGCGATGGCCACGCGCTGCTGCTGACCGCCCGACAGGTGCCGCGGCAGGGCGTCCGCCCGATGGGCCAGACCGACCCGCTCCAGCAGCTCGTCCGCCCTGCGTGCCGCCTCCGCGGCAAGCATCCCGTGTACCCACCGCAGCGGTCCCGCCACGTTCTCACGGGCGGTGAGGTGGCTGAAGAGATTGAAGTGCTGGAAGACCATGCCGACCCCGGCCTCCGCGCGGGCCCCGGCGACCTTCGCGGGGGAGAGCGGCCTGCCGTCGCCGGTGTAGCCGATACGGCGGCCCGCGATCAGGACCGCCCCCGACTCCACGTCCTCCAGGTGGTTGATGCCACGCAGCAGCGTGCTCTTGCCGGACCCGCTGGGGCCGAGCAGGGCGACGACCTCGCCGGTCCGTACGGTCATGTCCAGCCCGTCGAGTACGACGTGCTCCCCGTACCGCTTGTGCAGGTCGCGGACCTCTACGGCCGCCGCAGCGCCGTCGAGCGCCGCGGCGCGGGCTTGCCGTTCCCACGGCTCGGGCGGGGTCGGCGGCAGCCACAGTTCCTCGGCCTCGGCGGGCGCCGCGGCACCGGCGTCCTTCGCCACAGTCGGCGTGACCGGCCGGCGGATCGGCAGCAGCCGGGCCGCCCACGACCGGGACGCGGGACGGTCCAGGTCCAGCGCGCGCTCGGCCGCCAGCTGTATGGCGCTGATGGCTCCGGTGAGGGCGAGATACATGACCCCGGACGCGCAGAAGATCGAGAAGAAGTCGAAGGTGGACGAGGCGAGCTGGGTGCTGCGTAGGGTCAGTTCCTGGACGGCGATGAAGGACGCGAGCGAGGAGTTCTTGAGCGTCGTCACGGCTTCGTTGCCGAGAGCCGGGACCATGAGACGTATCGCCTGCGGAGCGACGACGCGCCGCATGATCACGACCGGCGTCATGCCGAGCGCCTGGCCGGCGGTCACCTGGCCCTTGTCCACCCCGAGCACGCCGGACCGGAAGACTTCCGCGATGAAGGTGGCCTCGTTGGCCGCGAGCGCGAGCCCGGCCGCCATCATCGGACTGAGCATCAGACCGGCGTGCGGCAGGGCGTCGTAGGCGAAGACCAGCTGCAGGATCAGCGGGGTGCCCCGGAAGATGATCGTGTACCCGCGCGCCACCCCGGACAGCGCCTTGTGCCTGGACAGCTGCATGCTCGCCAGCGCGAAGCCCAGCACCAGACCGCCGAGCAGCCCCAGCGCCGTCAGCTGCAGGGTGATGAGGATGCCCTGCAGCAGATACGGCATCTCCAGGTAGTGAAGGAAGCCGGACATCAGCCGGTCACCAGCTTCGGTGCCTCCAGAGTGCCCGTCTGAAGCGACCACTTCTTGAGCAGCTTCGTCTCCGTGCCGTTCTTCTGGACCTCGGTGACCGCGGCCTTGATGGCGTCGCGGAACTGGGTCTTGCCCTTCGGCACGGCGATGCCGATGGAGTAGGGCAGCGTCACGGCGGTCGCCTTGCCCAGGCTATTCGGGTTCGCTTTGACCGCCTGGTCCACGGTGTTGACGTCATTGATGTAGGTGTCCGCCCGGCCGGCGAGGATCACCTGGATGCACTGGGCGTTGTTGTCGTACAGCTGCACCTGCGGAGCGGGACGGCCGGCGGCCTTGCACGCACTGGCGAGGTTCTGGACGAGCGGCACCTCGACGAAGCCGGTGTTGAGCGCGGCGGTGGACCCGCACAGGGAGGTGTTGATGCCCGTGAGCTTCTTCGGGTTGCCCTTGCGCACCAGCACCCCGTCGAAGACCTTGGAGTAGGTGACGAAGTCCGCCGCCTTGGCACGCTCGGAGGTGGCGTAGATGTCGGAGATGACGAGGTCGGCCTGGCCGCTCTGCAGCGTGGTCAGCAGCGCCGGGAAGGCCACTGCCTTGTAGTTCAGCTTGAAGCCCAGACAGTCGCCGAGAGCGGTGCCGAGATCGATGTCGAATCCGACGTACTTGCTCGGATCGTTGGGATCGAGCGCCTCGTATCCCGGCGTGTGCGGGTTGATCGCGTTCGTGAACGACTTGCCCTTGAGCGTCGGGTACGTGGTCTGCAGCTGCTTGCAGGCGGCCGACACCGGGGCTGCGGTTGCTGCGGCGTTTGTTGCCGTGCTGGAGCCCGAGCTGGAGCCGCAGGCCGTGAGAACGGCAAGTGAAGCGGCGGACGCCGCTGCTACCGGCAGAAGGTGGCGCATGGGGCCGTTCCTCTCGGTCACTGGTGCAGGAGATCGATGGACGGATGGTCCAACCAATGCAGACCCTATGAACGCCCCGCGCATCCGTCAGTAGCCGAACGCAAACGTTAACCCGCTCTTACAGGGATGCAACAAACGGGGGTCGCCACGGAGGTCCTGGACATGCAGGCGAAACCGGATCGCCGCAATACGTAGCCGGTGTTGCGGTAGTCCGCGCCGTGCTCCCAGCGCAGCGCGATCTCCGCCCGGCAGGCGGCGACCGGATGGGCCACCGCTTCGGAGACCGGCCAGACAGCACCCGTCATCCCACTGGGAGGCCGCATCCGCCGCACCCAACTACTCGGCCTCATCAACGAGTACCAGCAAGCAGCCTGACCGCACCCATACAAACGACCTGGTCAACAGCCCGAACCGGAATTTTCACGCGGGACAGGGCGATGAACGACATTGCGCGGTACATCGTGTTGTTCTCCAATTAGGGGAATTTTCTCACAGTAAACGGGTATCGCCGTCCACGCGAGATCCGTATCGTGTACCTGAAACAGTGGGAAGCAGCGTAAAAGAATACAGATTCCGCAGTGCTGAAACACCAGGGCACTTCAATCAACAGTAAACAAACGGCTGACACGCATCACAAGGCCGAGCAGGCGATCTGTGCGAACCGTTCGATCTTGGCGTTGGCCCGGGGTCATCGGAGTTTGATGAACCGCTGCCGCAGCCTGAGTCCGACAGCACGTGCGGCACCGCACATAGGCCACCAAGCGGTCAGGCCCCGGGCACCGGTCTCGCCCAGCGCTTTCACGCCGGCCGAGCCCGCTCTGACAGTCTCGGCTGAGACACCCGCTTGGTCGGGTTAGCCTGGATGGGCGAGAGCAGGAGTACACCCCGGCATGGTCAGCACCACCACCCCGCTTCGCGGTGGCCGGCACGCGAGACAGCGCCACACCTACCGAGATGCCAATCCACCCACCTCGACTATTCGTTCAGAAAGCTTACGCATGCGTCCAGTATCCGTTCAACTTGCCTCGGCTTCTACATAGCCAGTTGTGCAGAACTGGCTACCGCGCAGGGCCTTGAAGATCGGAACTGCGACTCGCCATTGCGAGCCTCGGCAAACGCTAATTGTGAGCGTCCGGAGTGGTGGCATCATCGCTTCCATATCCGGCCTGTCTTTTTCGTGGAGAGAAATGACGTCAATCGCCGACACTGCGGATCTCGCGCCATTTGCTCGGCCCGGTGAGCCCGAGTATGTCCGGGCCACAGTGGCCTACCAGCTGGCAGTGACGGTCGATCCGGTGGGCGCGTTCGTGGCACGGTCGGTCGCCGCTGTCGTGCGCGCTGTCGGCGTCGCGTGTTCGGCGCGTCTTCCGATCCAGGTCACCACGACGGGACATGCGATGGGTCGAGGCGCCCCGGTGTCGGGGTCCCTCCTGCTCCGGCCTGAGATCGAAGCTCCCGTTCAGGTCGATGTCGACGCATGTACCGCGCGGGTGCCGGCGGGCAAGCGGTGGCAGGACGTCGTGAACGAGGCGGCGCCGCACGGGTTGGCCGCACTGCACGGCTCCTCGCCGACCGTCGGAGTGATCGGGTTCCTGCTCGGCGGAGGAGTGAGTTTCTACGGCCGTCGCTTCGGCGTCTCGTCGAACTTCGTGCGCTCCCTGACCGTGGTGCTCGCCGACGGCCAGATCGTGACCGCCAGCTCCTCGGAGCATGCGGAGCTCTTCTGGGCTCTGCGAGGGGGAGGCGGAGGATTCGGGATCGTCGTCGAGGCCGAGATCGACCTCGTGCCCATCGCGGAGATCATCACAGGGGCGATCATGTGGGACGCCGCCCACGCGATGGAGATCGCGCCACGGTGGCAGCGCTGGGCCGCAACAGCCCCGGACGCCGTCACGACATCCCTACGGCTACTCAACCTCCCACCCGTTGACGGGGTTCCTCCCGAGATCACGGACAAGCAGGTCCTGGCTTTGGACGGTGCCGTCATCGCGTCCACCACCGCCGACCTCAGGGCTGCACAGGAGATCGCCGACGGGCTCCTCGCACCCCTGCGCGCGGTTGCCACTCCGCTCATTGACACCTGGGCAGTCGCGAAGCCGCGTGAGCTTCCCCTCACGCACATGGACCCACAGGAACCCATCCCGCTCAGAAGCGACACCGCACTGCTGCGCGAGTTCGACGACGAGGGCTGGCGCACGTTCTTGCGCGCGGCCGGCGCCGGCTCTGGAACAACGCTCCTGTCGGTCGAACTCCGACAGCTTGGCGGCGCCTTCGCCACACCGTCCCAAAACGGCGGCGTGCTCGATCACATCGACGCTGCCTACCTGTACTGGAGCGGCGGCCTCATGACGGGGCCCTTCGAGCACACCACGCCCGTCGACCTTGAGTACATCCGAGACGCGACGCTGAGCTACCGGACAGGACTGACCGTGCCGACCTGGGTCGAGAGGCACGACCTGCCCCAGCAGAGGACCTACGACGACGAGACGCTCGCGGCCGTCGAGCGCATCCGTAAGCAAGTCGACCCGGAAGGCCTCTTCGCCGGCGACATCTCGCCGATCCGCGACTGAACACGCACTGCGACGCCAAGGCCTGCCCCTCTGCGCATGGAGGGGCAGGCGGCAGGCGAGATTGGGAGTGCAGGAGCCGAAGCGCCGGCCAGCCGGCGTCCACCGCCATCGCGCTGCGCGCCCACGCCAACGGGATGTACGTGACCGCGGAGAACGGCGGCGCGTCTGCTTTGACCGGGATGGTTCACCGGGTTGCTGGTCGCGGCCGGGACCGGTGACCCGGTTGGATGTGGTGACACGTTCGATCCGGAAAGGTGGGGGTGCGGTGGCAGAGCCCGTTCGCGTGCGCAGACTGACCGACCAGGAGGGGCAGCGGCTGCAGTAGATCGTGCGCCGGGGCAGTACCAACTCGTTGCGCTATCGGCGCGCAATGATGCTGCTGGCCTCCGCTGGCGGGAACCGAGTGCCGGTGATCGCCCAGCTGGTGCAGGCAGACGAGGACACGGTCCGTGACGTGATCCATCGGTTCAACGAGATCGGCCTGGCCGGCCTGGACCCTCGGACCTCCGCGAGTTCACGCAAACTGCGCCGTGAGTGGACCGGGCAGTCGCTGCTTTCCTATCCGGAGACCGGTGCCCCGTGGGCCTGTCGCTCACGTTCCGGCCCTTGCGGACCGGCGTGGCGGACGCGATGTCCGCCTCTTGGGACAAAGTGTCCGCATACCGGCTCCCCGCTATAAACTAAACGGAACGTACAGAATGGCAGGGTGAGGGCGGAGTCAATTGAGAGAGACCCAGGGGACTCGGAGGGTGTCCGGGGGACGGCCGCCAGGAGGTGTCGCAGAGGCGCCGGCGGCGCCGACCGCAGCGGAAACCGAAGCCGTCCTTTCGCCAGCGCGGCTGCGGAAGGTGATCCTGGTCCTCGCTGTGGGCACCGGCCTGGCGGTCGCCAACATCTACTACTCGCAGCCGTTGCTCGCTCCCATCGGGTCGGGTTTCGGTGTCAGCCAGGGCAGCACCACGCTGGTGGTTTCACCCTCACGCAACTCGGATACGCCCTTGGCCTGGTTGTCCTGCTGCCGCTGGGTGACTTCGATCTTCCTCGGCGGCGCCGTAGCCACCGCGGTGTCCGGGGTCGTGAACGACAGGTACGGCTGGACGGGCGTGTCGCTGGTCGGCGCCGCCCTCGCGCTCATCGGGGTGTGCGTGTGGGCGGTCTCCACTCTGAGCCAGGTGCGTGCAGAGGCCGCGGCCGGCCGAGAGATCGCCGCGTGAGCGGCGCACTGCCGGGGGCAGAGCGACGCGTGGCCCGCCGGTACAGGCAGCGTCGAGTGGACGGCACTGCGAAACAAGGGCGGAACGGCATGAAGCGCTGGGAGGGGAGCGGGCTCGCCCTGCTCGTGGCCGGTACGTTCTTCATGGAGAACCTGGACGGCACCATCATCTCGACCGCCGCTCCGCGTATGGCCGAGTCCTTCAATACCGCCGCGGTGGACATCAACGTGGTGATGACCGCTTATCTGGTCACGCTCGCCGTCTGCATCCCCGCCAGTGGTTGGCTGACCGAACGTTTCGGCCCCAGGCGGGTGTTCGGTGCGGCGATCGCGGTCTTCACCGTTGCCTCCGGGCTGTGCGCCATCAGCGGCAGCCTGCCGATGCTCACCGCCATGAGGATCCTGCAGGGCATCGGCGGGGCGATGATGGTGCCGGTGGGACGGCTGGTGGTGCTGCGGACCACCGACCGCCGTGATCTGGTCACCGCCATCGCCTACCTGACCTGGCCGGCGCTGCTCGCTCCGGTCGTGGCGCCGGCGCTGGGCGGGCTGTTCGTGACCTACGCCTCCTGGCGCTGGATCTTCCTGGTCAACCTGCCGCTGGGTGCCGTGTGCCTGTATGCCGCGCTGCGCATGGTGGGCCGTACGCCGGCCCCGGTCGGGCGGGTGCGGCTCGACTGGGCGGGATTCCTGCTGACCGGGGTGGGGCTCGCGGCCGTGTTGCTGGGCATGGAGCAACTCGGCGGCGACGATGTCGTCTCGCCGCTGGCAGTCCTCGCACTGGCCGCCGTGATGTTGACCGTGTCCGCCGTCCATATGCTGCGCACAAAAAACCCATTGCTCGACCTGAGGACGCTGCGCATACGCACCTACAATGCCGCCACGCTCAGCGGTTCCCTTTTCCGGACGGTGGTCAGTGCCGCACCGTTCCTGCTCCCCTTGATGTTTCAGGTTGTCTTCGGATGGGGGCCATTGCGGGCAGGACTGGTGGTCATCGCCGTGTTCGTGGGCAATATCGGGATCAAGCCCGCGACGACCCCGATCATGCGGAAGTTCGGATTCCGGCCAGTGATCGTTGTCAGCACGGTCGGGCTCGCCGCGACGTTCGCCGCCTGCGCGGCGCTGACCGCTGAGACGCCGCTGTGGATCACTTCGGTGGTGCTGCTGGCCAGCGGTGTGTTTCGGTCCACGGGCTTCACGGCCTACAACACCCTTCAGTTCGCCGATGTTGGCCCCGACGTCCTTTCCGGGGCCAATACGCTTTCGGCCACCGCGCAGCAGCTGGCCGCGGGCCTGGGAGTCGCGGTCGGCGCGTTGATCCTGCGGGGCGCCGCCGTGCTGCCCGGCGACGGCGGGGAAGGACCGGGAGCCTACCGGGTGGCATGGTTGGGGATCGCCGTGCTCACCTGCCTGTCCGGGGTGCAGGCTTTCAGGCTGGCCCCTGATGCCGGCTCCGCAATCCGGCCAGCAGCTGCCTGACGAGTGTCGCCGCCAGCTCGTCGTGCAGCGGCTCGTGACCGAGCAGCAGGCGGTGGTAGACGGGTGCGAAGAGCTGGTCGACGGCGGCGGCGACCTCGATGCCGTGGTCCAGCTCGCCGCGTTCCACAGCCTCGCGCAGCAGACGCGCCGCGATCTGCCGGCGTGGCCGCAGCCACTGTTCGTCGAGTGCCGCCCTGATGTCGGGGTCTGCCTGCCCCGCGGCGATCAGGTCGGCCATCAGCGGCCCCGTCGCAGTGTCCCGGAACAGCCGGGCGAGAGCCCCGACCTGGTAGGTGAGCGCCTCGGCCAGGGAGGCATTCAGCGGGACGTCAGTGGTATTCCTGGTGCGGCTGAAGAAACTCTCCAGCATCACGTGGGCGCGTGACGGCCACCACTTGTAAACGGTTGCCTTGCTGACTTGCGCACGGGCCGCGATGGCCTCCATGGTCACAGCGTCGATCCCACCGGCGATCAGCAGGTCCGCCGCCGCTTCGAGCACGGCAGTGCGGGCACGTTCGCTGCGCGGACGGCCGCGGGGCGCACGCGTCTCCGGCGCACTGCTCGCGCCATCCGCCGGGGGCCCATTGCTGACCGATGCTTCCATCGCTACGCCCACCGCAGCCCTTCCAACTCTGCGCCACACCAGTGATCGCACCGTACAGGAAGGCGGTGCCGGCGCACGCACGCACGCCTGATCTCGGCCCGGACAGCGCGGCGGCCGAAGGATCACGCGAACCGGCCGGCCCCTCGTCGAACAGTCAGCGAAGACCCTCTGATCTGACCGGGCATCCCAGTCGTCGACCGCAGAGTCTCCCGGCCGACGGCTCCAGTCCCCGGTGTAAGTCCCTCGGACGGGCCACATGCCGCGTTCGGCGACGAACGTCGCCAGGCCGTAGGGCATCAGCTCACCAGCGGCGTCCTTCGCGGTGCGCTGTACCTCGATGTGCCGCTCGGCCGGGTTGCCGTAGGCGGCGCTGTCCAGGGCGGCGAGCTCGCGCCCTGGAGGGCGACGTCGGCCAGCACGGTCGGCGCGATGTACTTGGTGGCGCGGTCGCTGCCGCCGCCGGTGACGACACGGCCGGCGGCGAGCAGGGAGGCGAGCCGGTCGAAGTGCCGCTCGTTGACGATCCGCCCGTACTCGGCGGAGGTCTTCGGCTCGGCCCCGAAGAGCGCCTCGACAGCGCGGGCGAGCGCGGGGCTCCAACGCAACGGCGGTCTCCGGGTCGGTGAGGACGTAGTGCGGGGGCGACGCAAATCTGTCCGGCGTTGACGAACTTGCCGCGCGCGAGCCGGTCCGCGACGACGGTCAGGTCGGCGTCCCGGTCGACGAACGCCGGTGACTTGCCGCCCAGTTCGAGGGCGACGGGGGTGAGGTGCTCTGCGGCGGCACGCAGCACGACGCGGCCGACCGATCCACGTTCGGTCAGCGCTCCTCGGGGAACGTGTCACCGTACATCGGTAGGCCGCTCAACGAGTTCGCGCGAGATGTCTCGTCCTCGATGATGTCCCAGTGCTCCTTGAGCAGCCCATCCTCCATACGGACGAAGTCTGCGGCGATCCAGGGTGCTGGTTGAGCGTGTCCGGAGAACCGTCCGCGGACCATCACCATGTCGCCTTCGGCCATGATGCAGTCGACCTCGTGGCGCAGCTCGTCCGGCAGGATCTTGATCAGATTGAAAAGACCCTCCCGGCCCTGCTCGATGTGCGCACTGTGTTGGATGTAGTCCGGGGACCAGAACTTCTCGGCGGTTGCGTAGTCACGCTTGTTGAAGAGGGTGTCGAACGCCTCCCGGACGATCTCCTTGTTCCTTTCTTCCACGCTCTGTCCCATGAGAGTTCTCCCTACAGGTGGTGCCGGAATGTTTCTCTCCGGCAGATCCGATGAACAGCGACGCCGCGGCGATCGGCCTTGCCTTCGGCGCGCGCTGACGCCTCGCCAAGGCGCCTCCTGTGGCGCAACACATGGCCGCAGCACGTTCCGGGGCGATCCCATTGAAGTCGTGGGAGGAGTCAAGATCCCCCGGTTTGACAGACTCCAGCTTCAGACTTGAGCCATGCCGCCGTCGACGCTCAGGTCCATGCCTGCACAGAAACTGCTCTCGTCGGATGCAAGGAAGAGGGCGGCCGCTGCGACTTCCTCGGGGCGTCCCATGCGTCCGAGGGGGATGACCGATGCGAAGGCTGCCCTGATTGCGTCCGCGCCTTCCTGGGAGTCTGCTTGGCTGTCCATGATCGGGGTGTCGATCGGGCCCGGGCTGAGGTTGTTGACCCGGATGCCGCGGTCCTTGAGCTCCTTGGTCCAGGTGCGGGCGTAGGAGCGCAGGGCGGCCTTGGTGGCGCTGTAGGTGGTGTACCCGTCGAGGCCGGTGTAGCCGGCGATCGATCCGACGAGGATGATCGATCCGCCGTCGTTCATCAGGGGCAGTGCTTTCTGGGCGGTGAAGAGGGTGCCACGGGCGTTGAGGTTGAAGGTGCGGTCGAAGCTGTCTTCGGTGATCTGGCCGAACTCCTGCGGATCGACCAGGCCCGAGTTGGCGACGACGACGTCGATCTTCCCCTTCTCATTCTCGATGGTCTGGAAGAGACGGTCGAGGTCGGCGGAGACGGTGGCATCGCCCTGGACGGAGGTGATGTTCCTGCCGATCTTGTCTTTTGCCTTGTCCAGTTCGGGCTGGCGCCGCCCGGTGATGAACACGTAGGCACCTTCCTCCACGAACCTCTGCGCGATCGCGAATCCGATACCGCTGCTGCCGCCGGTGACGAGGGCGACCTTGTCGTCCAGCCTGTTCATTGCTGTGACCTTTCATGTGTGAGCCGTGTGAGTTCTGATGGCCGATCCCGTGGGTGTTCCGCCCGCTTCGGGCACTGCCTAGTTCCGTTCTCATCCGGCGATGAGGTCGAACTCGTTGCCTTGGGGGTCGGCGAACGTTTTCCAGCGGGGGGAGCCCTGGTTGACGTCGCGGATCCGGGAGGCGCCGAACGCGACCAGCCGCTGCGACTCGGCCTCGAAGGTGGGGCTGATGAGGTCGAGGTGCTGCCGGTTCTTCACCGACTTCGGCTCGGGTAGGAAACTCAGCCGCGGGGTGGCCCCGTCCGGGTGTTTTCCTCCGACGCGGGGAGATTCAGATGGCGGTGCGGCCGCCATCGACGGCGATGGTCGCGCCGGTGACGTAGCTTGCCTTTGGTGAGGCGAGGAAGGCGACGACTTCGGCGATTTCGTCGGGCTCGGCGGCGCGCTTCATCGCGGTGGTCTCGGCGAGCTGGTCGAACAGGGCGCGGGCCTCGGGCCGGGTGTAGACGGGGCCGGGGGCAACGGTGTTGAAGCGGACGCCGCGGCCGCTGTACTCGGCTGTCCAGGCCTGCGTCATTGATGCCAGGGATGCCTTGGTCGCGCCGTAGGCGGCGCCGGTGGCCAGGCCGAGGCTGCCGGCCATGCTGCCCATGTTGATCACGCTGCCCGATCCCTTCGCCGCCATCGCCGGGGCGAACGCGGCGACGAGGAAGAACGGCGCGCGGACGTTGCCGGCGAACATCGCGTCGTAGTCGGAGACCTTCATCTCCTCGGTCGGTGCCCAGACGGCTTGCCCGGCGTTGTTGACCAGGACATCGATCTCGCCGACCTCGGCGGCGAGCCGTTCGATGTCGGCCGGGTCCTCGAGGTCCGCAGCGACGAATCGGGCGTGTCCGCAGGCGGTGGTGATCTCGTTGACGGTCTCGGCACCGCGCTGGGCGTTGCGGCCGACCACGACGACGGACATGCCGTCGGCGGCCAGCCGCTTGGCGACCGCCCGGCCGATGCCGGACGTGGCCCCGGTGACCAGGGCGGTGAGGGGATGCGGGTCCAGGTTGTTTGTGCGCTCCACAGACATGGGATGCACCTTTCGAAATTGTCATCCAGACCGGTCTGTCTGGTAACACGACCAACGTAGGCAGGCTCGTCCGGCTATGTCAACGGGATCGCGCGATCAATTGAAGACAGACAGACCTGTCTGCTACCTTGAGGTCATGTCTGAGAAGGTGCTCTCCCCGCGGGAACGCAGCGCGGCGGCGCGGGCGCGGCTGCTGGCCGCCGCCGACGAGTTGTTCTACGCCGAGGGTGTGCAGTCGGTCGGGATCGACCGAGTCATCGAGCGCGCCGGAGTCGCGAAGGCAACGCTGTACAGCGCGTTCGGCAGCAAGGACGGCTTGGTCCGGGCCTACCTCCAGGCACGGCACGCCGCCACAGCCGAGCGCATGGCGCGCGAGCTCGAAGCACGTTACGACACCCCCAAAGAGCGCCTGGTCGGCGCGTTCGAGGTGCAGGGTCTGTCGTTCACCGAGCCGGGGTTCCGTGGCTGCGCGTTCGTCAGCGCGAGCGCCGACGCCCCACCCGGCGGAGTCGTCGAACAGACCGCGCAGGACTACCGAACCTGGCTGCACGAGCTGTTCTTCGACCTCGCCCAGCAGGCAGGCGCCCAGGACGCGAAGTCACTCGCCCAGCAACTGGTCCTGCTCTACGACGGCGCCGGCATCAGCGCCTGGATGGACCGCAACCCCAGCGCCGAAACAGCCGCCCGCACCATGGCCGCCGCGGTAGTCGACGCCGCCATCCCAGACTGAACCAGCCCACGTCGACCGCGATCGCTAACCCCCGATCCAGGCGACGGGCGTCGGAAGTGAGCTTCCACGGGCTTGTGCCGCGGGTTGGTGAACTGTCGGTCGTTGCGGGGCAGGGGGTGATCGCCTGGTCGGTCAGTTGCGGCAGCCGCGCACGCTCTGCCAGACGCACCACCGGCGCCAGCCCCGCCGCGCTGCCGCCGCCCGCTCACACGTTGCTCGCCGCCCACGTCTCCTCGTCCGCCGCCAGGAGTTCCGCTGTCCGGGGCGGCGGGAGCAGGGGGCCGTGGTCCGACGTGACCCGCAGGGCGGACGCGGCCGTCAGGTGGCCCAGGCGTAGCGCCCGCACCGGGTCGTAGGACCGCAACAGTCCCGCCAGGAACCCCGCGGCGAACGCGTCACCTGCCCCCACCGGCTCGACCACGCCGACCTGCAGGGCCGGAACGGTGTACGACGCCGTGCCGACGAAGGCCGTGGCCGCCCGGGAGCCGTCCTTGACCACCAGCATGCCGGGACCCGGCAGCAGTCCGCGTACCGCCGCGGAGTCCGTGAGCGCGTCGCCCCACAGCGCCTGCGCCTCGTCGAGGCCGACGAAGGTGATGTCCGCGCTGTCGGCGAGCGGCAGCAGCACGTCCGAGGCCGGTTCCTCGGTCCACAGCGCCGGCCGGTGGTTCACGTCGAAGCTCACCGGACACGGCCGGCCCGGGACCAGCGCCTCCTCCACCAGAGCCCGGCACGTCGCCGAGAGGGCCGGGGTGATGCCGGTGAGATGGACGAGTGCCGCCGCACTCCGCGCGGCCTCTTCTCGCAGCACCTTCGGGGTGAGCGCCGAGGCAGCCGAGCCCCGCCGGTAGTAGTGGACCCGGGTCCCGTCGGGGCCGGGATCCTTGAACAGCAGGCCGGTCGGGCGGGTGGGGTCGGTCCGTACGCCGGTCACATCGACGCCCGACGCCGCGACCCGGTCAACGACCCTGCGCCCGAAGGGGTCGTCGCCGACCGCCGACACCCAGCGCGCGCTGATCCCGTGCTCGGCCAGGTACATCGCCACGTTGGACTCGGCGCCCGCGACATCGACGGTCAGCGACTCGGCGGCAGCGAGCGGAGCCAGCGGGGCGGGCGCCATGGCCGCCATCGTCTCGCCGACGCACACGACGGGTCCGGGCCCGAGACCCGGCGGCGTGCTCATACCCACTCCGGACGGTACGGGGCGGTGGGCAGGCCCGGCACGTCCACCCGGACCTCGAAGACCGCGCCGTCGAGCGGCCCCGGCGCGGACAGCCCGACCCGGGCGCTCGTGATGTACAGCGTGCGGCCGTCGGCGCCGCCGAGACAGATCCCGGCAGGCTGCTCGGCCGGCACCCGCACCACTCGGTCCAAAGTGCCGTCCGGCAGGTAGCGGTGGACACGGCCCGTGCCCCAGACGGCGGTCCACAGTCCGCCTTCCGTGTCGACGGCCATCCCATCGGGGCTGCCGGAATCCAGCGTGGTGAACACCGACCGCTCGCCCAGCTCGCCCGTGTCCGGGACGACCGGGTACTTCCGGACGACTCCGCAGACGCTGTCCGCGAGGAACATCGTCGTGCCGTCCGGCCCGAAGACCGGGCCGTTCGGCACGGTTATGCCCTCGAGCACCTTGGTCACCGTCCCGTCGCGGTCCATCCGGTACAGGGCTCCCGCGCCCTCCACCTCGTCGTAGGACATGCTGCCCGCCCAGAACCGGCCGAACGGGTCGGCGGCCGCGTCGTTCATCCGGATCGAGACCTTCGTACACCCCTCCTCGGGGCGCGCCAGCTGCTCGGTCGTACCGTCCGCGCCGATCACCCAGAAGCCCGTGCCCGCCGCCGCTATCCAGCTGCCGGGCCTGCCCTCGACCGGTGCCACCGCGCCCAGCGGCACGGGGAGTTCGGCGAGGACCTCCAGCGGTCCGGTACGGTCATCGCCTTCCGGGGCGGACAGCAGCCGGCCGGTGAGGATGTCGACGAGCACGATGCTGCCGTCGACCCAGCGGATGCCCTCGCCGAGTTCGAGCCGGTCGGACCAGCAGGGAGCGGGCTGCGGAATGTGTACGGATTGGTTCATCGCCGCTCCTCCTGCCGGGCGCCTGCGATATCGAGGAACTCCCGGGCCCGCGTCCGCAGCGCGTCCTGGCTTCCGCCGTCGGCAGCGTCGCCGACGAGCGGGGATCCGACGCCCACCGCCGCCGCGCCCTGCGCCAGGTACTCGCGTGCGGCCGAGGCGTCCACCCCTCCGACCGGCACGAACGGGAGGTCGGGGAACGGACCGCGCAGGGCCCGCAGATACGACGGGCCGCCCGCCTGTTCGGCCGGGAAGATCTTCAGCGCTTCGGCACCGAGCCGGAGCGCGGCGAGGATGTCTGTCGGGGTCATCACCCCGGCGAGGACCGGGAGTCCCAGATCCTTGGCCACGGTGATGCCGTCGCTCAGCGCCGGGGTGACGATGAAGTCCGCGCCCGCCTCGTGGGCGGCGCGCGCGTCGTCGGCGTTCAGGACGGTGCCCGCGCCGAGCGGAGCGTCGGGGCCGAGGGCGGCTCTGGCCCCGGCAATCACCTTCAGCGCGTCCCGCCCGGAGAGCGACACCTCGATCAGCGCGATGCCCTCTTCAGCCAGGGTCAGTACGGTCGTGAGCGCCGCCTCGGCGTCGTCACCGCGCACGATGGCGACAAGACGGTGGGTGCGCAGCGCGCCCAGCAGATCCACGGAAGTTCCTTATGTCGCAGTTAGGTTGCTCGTGTCGTCAGGAGTGGCGCCGCGCCGTCACGGTGAGCCGCCAGCGCACCTCGCCGGACCCTGGGACGCACGCGGTGTCCCCCTCGCCGGCCTCTGCCAGGCCGAAGACCCGGCCGAGCATCGGTTCGACGCCGATGGAGCGGTACGGCGCGCTCTCGGGGAAGCCGCGGAGGTTGCGCCACAGGGCGACCGAGACGGGCTGGCCTTCCGCCTCGACGGCCATGTGCAGCGTGTCGGCCCCGTCGTGGACGGACACTTCCGGCGTGTTGACCACCGCTCCCAGCGCGGTGCCGTCGTCCGGTCCGAGCCGGTCGAGCGGCACGCCGCTCACGCGCGGCCAGACCCCCGGGTTCGCGTATGATCCGCCGTCGGGGTAGAGCCGGAGTTCGGCGCCCTCCGCCATCTCCACGGTGGCCTGTTCGGAGACGTCCAGCAGCGCATGCGCGGCCCAGAGGAAGCGGTAGCCGGGCGCGGCGGTCAGCCGGTAGTCGGCCACCGTTCGCTCCGCATCGGTACGGATGCGCCGGGCGAGCCGGAAGTCCGGGCAGTCGACGCTCTCCTCGTCCCCGTCCCGCTGCCAGGGGCGCGACCAGGCGTCGCCGTGGTCGGGCGTCCCACGTATGGTGGGCACGCATTCCTCAAGGCCGCCGGCGTCGGCGAAGGCATCACCCGGCCGCACCGTGGCCCGCCGCGGTTCGTCTCGGTGCCACAGCCACTCCCGGCCGCCCGCGGCCAGCGAGGTCCAGCGGCCGCCGAGCGCCGGATCGGTGACGGTCCTCATCTCGCGCCCCGCCCCGCTCACCATTCCGCGAACGATCCGTCGTCATGCCGCCACAGAGGGTTGCGCCAGGCATGCCCGGAACGGTCGGCGGCGCGTACAGCGTTCTCGTCCACGGTGACGCCGAGCCCCGGCAGTTCGGCGCGATTAGCCTGCCCCTCGGTGAACCGGAACGGCTCCGTGTCGACGAGGTACGAGAGCAGGTCGGCCTCACTGTTGTAGTGGATGCCTCTGCTCTGCTCCTGGATGAGGAAGTTCGGTGTGCAGAAAGCGATCTGGAGGCTGGCGGCGAGCGCGATAGGGCCGAGCGGGCAGTGCGGGGCGAGCTGGGCGCCGTAGGTTTCGGCGAGCGAGGCGATCCGGTGAACCTCGGAGATGCCGCCCGCGTGCGAGAGATCCGGCTGGGCGACGGCGATGCCGGCCGCGAGTGCGGGCATGAACTCCGACCGCCCGTAGAGTCGTTCGCCCGTCGCGATGGGCACGGGGCTGGCGGCCACCAGGCCCGGCAGCGCGTGCCCGTGCTCGGGCAGCAGGGGTTCCTCGGCGAACAGCGGGTGCAGCGGCCCCAGTTCCTGTAGCACCCGGCGCGCGCTCGCCGGGGTGAACCGGCCGTGAAAGTCCACGGCGACGTCCCGGTGGGGGCCGAGGGCATCTCTGGCCGCGGCGACGCGTGCCACGACGGCGGCGGTCTCCGCGGGGGTGGTCATGGGCGAGGTGCGGCCGGCCGCGTTCATCTTCACTGCGGTGAATCCCGCCTCGACCTGCGCGGAGACCTCCTCGGCGATCCGGGCGGGTTCGTCGCCGCCGACCCAGGCGTAGACGCGGACGGTGTCCCGGACGGGGCCTCCGAGCAGGGCGTACACAGGTGCCCCGTACGTCTTGCCGGCGATGTCCCACAGAGCCTGGTCGATACCGGCGACGGCGCTGGACAGCACAGGTCCACCACGGTAGAAGCCGGCCTTGCTGAGTACCTGCCAATGATCCTGGATCCGCAGCGGGTCCTGGCCGACGAGATATTCGGCGAGGACGTCCACGGCGGTGCGCACCACCTCGGCACGCCCCTCGACCACCGGTTCGCCCCAGCCGATGACTCCCTCATCGGTCTCGATGCGGCAGAACAGCCAGCGGGGCGGGACGAGGAACGTTTCAACGCGAACGATCTTCACTGCTCCTGGGGGCCTTTCGTATGAGGGCTGCCGTGGACCTTGTCGAGGTCACGTACGGCCTGGTCGAGCAGGCCGCGCATGGCGTGTTCCGCGGCGTCCTGGTCCCCGGCGCGCACGGCGTCGAGAACCGCCCGGTGGCTGGGCACCGGGTCCTCACCGTGCGGGGAGCTGTGCACGATCTGGTCGCGGTGGGCGAGGCCCGACTCGATGACCATTTCCATGCGTTCCAGCAGTTCGTTGTGCGAGGCCGCGAGTAGGGCGCGGTGGAAGGCCAGGTCGGCCTCCACCGCGTGGGCGGCTGTGCCGTCCCGCTCGCCCATCGCGGTGAGCGCGGCCTCAAGTTCGGCGAGGTCGGCGTCGGTACGGCGCTGGGCGGCCAGCCGGACGGCCGCTGGTTCGATGATGCCGCGGACCTCTCCGAGATTGCGCAGCAGACCGGAATCGACGCCGGAACCTGAGCCGGAGCCTTCGGCGAACTGCCAGCGCAGGACGTCGGCGTCCAGGAGGTTCCAGTCGGAGCGGGCCCTGACGAAGGTGCCGCGCTTCTGCCGTGCGTCCACCATGCCCTTGGCTGCGAGCACCTTCAGCGATTCGCGCAGGGCCGTCAGACTGACGTCCAACTCGCTCTGCAGCGCGACGAGGTCGAGTGTCGCCCCCTCGGGAATCTCGCCGCTGAGCACCCGGCGCGCAAGAGTCTCCACGGTCTGCCCGTGCACTCCGCGGCGCGCGTATGGTGTCATGTCGCTTACTGCCTTTCTGCTGGTCGATTGGTGTACGGCGGTCAGGCCGAGGCCTTCACGACACTCCAGCCGCCGTCCACGAGCAGGCTTGATCCGGTGATGTAGGAGGCTTCCTCCGCCGCGAGGAAAGCGATCGCCGCGGCGACCTCCTCGGGCGTGCCGAAGCGGCGGGCCGCGGTCTCGGCGACGCTGCGCACCCGGTCTTCCTCCGGCACCCGGTCCCACGCGGCGGTGAGGATCGGGCCCGGCAGTACGGCGTTGACGCGGACTTCGGGGCCGTATTCCACGGCGAGCTGTGCGCACAACGAGAGCAGCGCGCCCTTGGAGGCCGCGTAGGCGGGATGGCCCGGGATGCCTTTGTGGGCGTGCACCGATGAGGTGAGCACCACCGCACCGCGGTGTTCGCGAAGATCGGGCAGGACGGCCTTGAAGCCGAGAAAACCTCCGGTGAGATTGACCGCGAGCTGCCGGTCCCAGGAGGCGCGGGTCATCGCGTGAGCGGGGTTGACCTCCAAGGTGTAGGCGTTGCTGACGAGCACCCCGACAGGGCCGTAGGTGTGCGCGGCGGTGACGATCCGGTCCCAGCCGCCCTGGTCCGACACGTCGGCCGCGACAAAGGCGGCGCGGCCGCCCTGGTCGCATATGCGTGCGGCCACGGCTTCCCCGCTGTCTGTGGAGACGTCGGCGAGGACGACGACGGCGCCCTCTGCGGCGAGCCGTACGGCGGTGGCGGCGCCGATACCCGAGGCGGCCCCGGTGACCACGGCTACGCGGTCGGTGAAGCGAGCGGCTGCGTTCATGGGGCGTCAACTCCTCGGTGTGCGGGTGGTGTGCGTTTTCCGGGCCACTGGCCGACTTTAGCGACTGGGCGCGCCATGGCCGGCCTAGAGCCTGATCAGGACGGTCAGCTCGGCGTCGTACCGGTCGGTCCAGGCGAACGGCAGTCCCGAGTGGAGCAGATGGGCTCCTGTGTATTCGGTGCCGGAGGCGGCATCGCGGTAGCGGGCCGCGGGATCGATGCCGCTCAGCCGCAGTCTCGCCGCGCGGCCGGGCACCAGGGGCGCGCCGCTGAGACGGCCGGTGTTCCACGCGGTGACGGCGATCCGGCCGCCGCCCGGTTCCTCGTACTGGATGCCGCAGGTCGCGTCGGCCGGGGTGTTCAGCAGGTGGATCTCGCCGTGGTGAATGACGTTGCGGATCTCCTTGTAACGGGCGATCCAGCGGGCGGCTTCGGTGCGCTGCTCCGGCGACCAGGTGCGGATGTCGGCGCCGATGCCGAGGACCCCGGCCATCGCGTTGACGAAGCGGAAGCCGAGCGAGCGCGGGCGCGGGTCGAAGACTCCGGGTGCGTCGGTGACCCAGGAGCTCATGGTGTGCGGCGCGTGGGCGTGGAGATAGCCGTACTGGATGGCCAGCCGGTCCAGCGGTGCGGTGTTGTCGCTGGGCCAGACGACGTCCGTTCGGGCGATGGTGGCGTGCTCGATGCGGGCCCCGCCGCCCGCGCAGCCCTCGACGGTGACGTGGGGGTGGTGGGCGCGCAGGTGGTCGAGGACGCGGAGATAGCCGGCGACGTGTGCGGCGTCGAGGTCCTGCTTCTCGACGGGGCCGCCGCCCGGCCGGCCGCGCTCGGTGGGCGGGCGGTTCATGTCCCACTTGAGGTAGCTGACGGCGTGGTCGCTGAGCAGCCGGTCGAGAGTCGTGATGACGAAGTCCTGGACGTCCTCGCGACCGAGATCGAGCAGCAGTTGGTTGCGTACCAGCGTGGCGGGGCGGCCTTCGATGCGGTAGACCCACTCCGGGTGCTCCGAGTAGAGCGCGGACTTGGGGCTGATCGCCTCCGGCTCCACCCAGAGCCCGAAGTCCATTCCCAGCCAGTGGACTTCGCCGATGAAGTCGTCGAATCCCTGGGGGAAGGCTGCGGGGTCGGGGTACCAGTCGCCCAGGCCGCCGGTGTCGTCGTGTCGGCCGGGGAACCAGCCGTCGTCGACGACGAACAGTTCGGCACCGAGACCGGCGGCGATCCTGGCGAGTTTCAGCTGACTCCCGGCCTCGACGTCGAAGCCGGTGGCTTCCCACGAGTTGTACAGGACCTTGCGCGTGCGGTTCATCCGGTCACCGGTGAGGTGCCGCTCGTAGCGGTGCCAGACCCGGGCGAGGCCGTCGATCCCTTCCGGGCTGAAGGCACAGGCCAGGCGCGGTGTGGTGAGGGTGGCACCGGGGGCGAGTCGGACGGCGCCCTCGTGGGGCAGCCGCCCGGCGCGTATCCTCACCGCTCCGCCGGGCTCGGCGTCCGTGGTGATGTGCCAGTTGCCCGGCCACTCCAGGGCGACGCCGTAGGTGGGGGTTTTGCCGTCGGCCGGGTGGGCGGCGTCCTGGACGGCGAGCCAGGGTGCGTACGCGTGGCCCGGCACCGCCTGGGTGCTGGCCATCTCGAAACGCCCTCGGGTCAGTTCGAGCTCGGTGCGCTGGAATTCCTGCACCCACTGGCCGGTGAGGAAGGTGAGCCGGGCGCCGGCCGTGACCGGGACGTTCACGGCCGCGGAGTCGAAGCGCTCCAGGCGCAGTTCGTCCTCACCGGTGCAGGTGAGTTCGCTCCAGCGCAGTATCACGTCGGTGCCACGCACGGCCTCGTAGCAGAGCGCCACCCGCAGGCCGAGGGCCTTGTCGTCGAAGACCAGCCGCAGGGTGGTTTCGGTGGTTTCGGTGCTTTCCGGGCTGAACGTCCACCACATTCCACGCTCTTCGCCGGGGCGCTGTGCGACGAGGTCGGCGCCGGTGAACGGCCGCAGACCGTAAGGGATGTACTCGGCGGGTGCGGCGTCGGCGGGAGTGATGAAGTGGGTGTGTCCCGACCAGTCGAGCGGCGAGGGCCCGGTCTCGGCACCGTGCGGGCCCCAGGCGGTGAGCTCTACCCAGGGGCCCTCGGCTGCGAGAGCGACCGCGTAGGTGGTGTTCTCGGTGCGCAGGATCCACCGGTCGTGCGAGGTCACTTGACTGCTCCCAGGTTGAGTCCGGCCACGAAGTGACGCTGGAATCGCAGGAATACGATCACGGTCGGAACGGCGGCGATGACCGAGCCGGCCGCGATGACGTTCCACATGGACACGTACTGTCCCTGCAGGTTGAGGAGTGAGGCCGTGATGGGCATCTGGCTGTCCGTGCGCAGCACGGTGATCGCCCACAGCAGATCGTTGAAGATCCAGGTGAAGGAGAGGGCACAGAGCGCGGCGAGCGCCGGCCTGGCGAGGGGCATGATGATCCGCCGGTAGAGCTGCCAGGGGCCCGCGCCGTCGATGACGGCGGCCTGCTGTATCTCCGCCGGGATGGCCCGCATGAAGCCCTGCAGCACGAAGACGTAGAAGCCGACGCCGAAGCCGACCTGGACGCCGATGAGGGCGTACAGGCTGTCGTACAGGCCGAGCAACTCGGTGAGTTTGGAGACCGGGATCAGCAAGATCTGCGGGGGCAGCAGGTTGCCGCCGAGCATCAGCAGCAGCAGCGTGCGGCGCAGCGGCAATTCGTAGCGGCTGAGTGCGAACGCGGCCATGGATGCCAGCAGCAGTGACAGCAGCACGGTGGGGACGCTGACCAGCATGCTGTTGATGAGTGCGCGCTCCTGGCCGCCGTCCACCCAGGCCTGACGGAAGCCGTCCAGGGTGAAGGAGTGTGGCAGGCTGCCGAGGCCGTTGGCCGCGATGTCGTCGAAGGAACGCGTGCTGGTGACGAGGACGAGCACGATCGGTAGCAGCCACAGCACGGACAGCGCGCTCGCGCCGATGTGGAAGCCCGCGGTCGCCCACTTCCGGCTCACGGGGCCGTTCGCGCGGGAACGCGGCGGCGTGGCCCGGTCCTTCCGGACAGTGGTGGGCGCGGAGGGCTGGGTGACGGTCATCAGTCGGCCTCCCGGAAGGCGCGGACGAGGTAGGACACGATGACCCCGAAGGCCAGCAAGAAGATCACGACCGCGAGGGCGGAGCCGTATCCCAGCCGCAGCGATTGGAACGCGGTGGAGTACATGTAGGTGCTGAGCAGTTCGGAGGAGTGGTATGGCCCGCCGCGGGTGAGCGCCCACACCACGTCGAACGAGCGCAGTGAGTCGATGACGATGACCGACAGGACGACGGCGTTGACACTGCTCAGCTGCGGCATGGTGATGTTGCGGAACTGCTGCCACCGGGTTGCGCCGTCCACTTTTGCCGCTTCGTACAGCACCGGATCGATGCCTTTGAGGCCGGCGAGGTAGAGCACCATCACATAGCCGATCTGCCGCCACAGGGCGGGCACGATCACGGCGTAGAAGGCGGTGCCCTGGTCGGCGAGCCAGGCGTGGGTGAGGCTGCCGAGCCCGACGCCTTCGAGCGTCTTGTTGATCAGCCCATCGGGCTGATACATCGCCTGCCACACCAGCGCGGTGGCGACGAGGGAGAACACCACAGGCAGGAAGAGCGCGGCGCGGTAGAAGCCGACACCGCGCCGCTCCTGCTGGAGCAGGAGGGCGGCGCCGAGCCCGAGGACCGCCGAGAGCCCCCCGAACAGCAACAGCCACAGCACGGTGTCGAGGACGGCGGTACGGAACACGCTGTCGCCGAGCATCTCGCGGTAGTTGCCCAGGCCTATGAACTTCGGCGCGGAGACGCCGTCCCACTGGGTGAGGGAGAGATAGAAGCCCTGGATGGCCGGCCAGAACACCCAGAATGTCTCTGCCAGCAGGGGCACGAGGACGAAGGCGAGGACCACGGGCGGGACCCCGGTCGCCCGCCTCCGCACCCGGGTCGCGGTGAAAACCGCCATCTCACTGGCTCCAGATCTTCTGCGCGTCCCGCTGCCAGGTTGTGAGAATGGAGTCGATCTGCTTCGGCTTGGCGAGGAAGCGGGTGAGAGCGGTGTCGGCGGTGGGCTGGAGGGCGTCGCTGGAGTCGCGGTTGAAGAACTGCGTGACGTCCGAGGCGCTCTCGATCAGCGCGCGGCCCTTCTTGACCAGCGCGGTACCGGAGTCCTTGGCCGTGGGGTTGGTCGGCAGTGCGGTCCCCGACGAGCCCTTGATGTAGATCTCCTGAGCCTCGGCCGTGGCCATGTAGCGCATGAAATCCTTGACTTCGGCCTTGTGTCGCGTGTGGGCGCTGGCGAAGTAGCCGTCGGTGGGCCCTTCTTCGGCGAGCGGGATCTCGGGGTCGATGACCGGGAAGCGGAAGAAGTCGATGTCGTCGAGCTGGTCCTTGGGCGCGGCGTCGGCGAAGAAGGTGCCGATGAGCATCATGCCCGTGCGGCTCTGGAGAAGGGCGGTGGTGGCGTCCTGGAAGGCCAGCGCCGTGCCATTGGGGTCGAAGTACGGCAGGGCCTCGCTCCACCGGTCGAAGACCTTGCGGACCTCAGGGTCGTCGAAACGGTGCTTGCCGGCGAGCAGATCACGGTGGTACTGGGCGCCGTTGACGCGGATGTTCAGGTAGTCGAACCAGGAGGAGGCCACCCAGGCGGTGTTGCCGCCCGCGCCGAGCCCGATCGGGGCGACACCCTTGGACTTGAGCTTGTCGCACAGGCCGAGGAACTCGTCCCACGTCGTGGGCTCCTGCAAGCCCCACTTGGCGAAGTTCGACTTCCGGTAGAAGACGCCCCACCAGTAGTAGGTGGCGGGGACGAACACCTTCTTGCCTGCCGAGGAGGTGCACAACCTCTGCTGCGCGGCGGAGTACCCGGCGAATTCCGGCTTGCTCCAGATGTCGCTGACGTCGAGCAGCAGGTCTTTCTTGGCATACGAGTTCGCGACAGAACCGGGGTACCAGGTCAGCAGGTCAGGCGGGTTGGCGGAGGTGAGGTACGTCGGCAGTTGGGTGCGGAACGTCTCGGAGGCGACGGTGTTGAGCTCGGCCTTCCCACTGCCCCGCTTGTTGTACGAGTCGACGAGGTTCTGCATGGCGGACTTCGCCTGCGGTGAGGAGAGGTTGGACTGCAGGGTGACCGGCCCGCCGCTCGACTGGCTCCCGCTACCGCCCGAGCTGGATGCGACGCAGCCGCTCATCAGCGCGGCGGCGCCGATGGCGCCCGCTCCGGTGAGGAACCCACGGCGGCTGGGTGGTGAGGTGATCATGGCAGAACTCCCTATGCCAAGGAACGGGGCCCGGCCCCCTAACGGCCGGGCCCTCGTTCGGCTGAATCAGAGTGACGCGGTGTCGCAGCACCGTCAAGATGAATTACTAATTTATTTCTAATGGGCCATCGGGGACCGTGCGGCCCGCGGCGGCCCGGGCCGCAGGCGGCTCGTCAGAGCTTGCTCTGGTGGACCCTGCCACTGACCCCGCGGAAGACGGACAGCACACTGCCGTCCGGGCCCGCGGTCGCCCCGAGCGCGCCGTCGAGAACGCCGCTCACGAATCCGGTCACCGGTGACCAACCACCCCAGCTGTCCGCGTCCGCGGCGTAGGAACGCTGCCAGAGTGTGTAGTCACTGGCGCGGACGTACAGGTGCACGGTGTTCCCCGTCGCCACCAGCGTCGGGCTGCCACTGACCGTCCCGCCCAGCGAGGTCCAGTCCGACCAGGTGCCCGAGGCGTCACGCACCCGCGTCCACACCGCGTCGTCGTTGGTGCGTACGGCGACATGAATCCGGCCGGCCGCGTCGGTGATGGCCGATGGGCGCCCGTACACGTTGAGGTCCGTGGGGGTGCCGATCGAGCTCCAGCCGCCGTCAGGACCGCGCGAGACGATGGAGCCGTTCGCGCCGCGCGCAAAGAGGGTCCAGTTGTCGGGGCTCTCGAAGGCGACGCTCGGCGCGTCGCTCAGCGTCCCGCCCAGCTTCTGCCAGTGACCCCACTGTCCGCCGCTGTAGACGCGCCGGTAGGCGGCGTTGTCCTCGCCCCGGACGAAGACGTCGATACGACCACCCGCCGCGGCAGGCGTGCCGTACGCCGCGGGCTGGCCGAGGACCTTGCCCTGCCCGGGGCCGCCGAGCACAGTGGTGTGCGAGGACCAGTGGCCGTCGCTCCCGGTCTGCTCGCGCAGCGAACCGTCGGCGCCGCGGGTGAAGGCGGTCAGCTTGTCGCCGTCACGCACCAGCGCGGGGCTCGCCGAGGACTTGGTGCCCAGGGACACTCCGGGGGCGTCGTCCTTGCCGGACAGCTTGAGGAACGCCGTACCGTGCGCGGGCACGGTGACGGTGTACGAGCCGGTGCGCCCACCTCGGTCCTCCCGGGCGCGCAGGTCGCGGACCGCGACCTCGCCGGCCAGTCCGGCGTCGGAGAACCTCACCGTGCGCTCGGCAGCGTGGTCCGAACGGTTGAGCAGAACGACCGCGCGGTTGCCCGAGCCCTTGAGGACCTTGCTGTAGACGTCGCCGGTCGTGTCGGTGGCGATGCGGACGCCCTGGATGCCGAGCGGATCCTGGTCGACGGCGAGGATCTCGGGGTTGCGCAGCGTGTCGATCATCGACTGGGGCAGCGTGCGCGGATCGGAGCCGACGACCAGCGGGGAGGCCATCTCGGCCCACATCACCACCTGGGTCGTGGACTCCTCCTGGGACAGCTCATACGTGCCGTCCGAGAGCTTGCGCATGGGTATCAGATAGTCGGGATCGTTGTAGTGTCCGGGCCCCTGTGCCTCCGGATGCCAGGCGTTGGCGTCGGCGGCACGCAGGATGTTGGGCCACTCGCCGGCCGTGGGAGATCCCCAGGCGATGTCGGTGCCGGTGCGCCACGAGTCGGCCGTGGTCGGCCCGTAGGTGTACGCGTTGTGCGCGTCCTGCGCGGGAGTGTGCGGCAGACCCCAATCGTCGGTGAGCGGGTTGCAGAGGTTCAGCAGCATCGGTCGGCCGGTTTTGGCGACCGCGTCACTGAACTCCTTGAACGCCGGTCCCGGATCGAGCTTCTCGGAGACCCCGCACAGGAAGTCCACCTTGATGGCGTCGATCTTCCAGTCCGCGAACTGCTGCGCGTCCTCGGTGTAGTGGCCACGGCTGCCGAGCCCACAGCTCTTGCCGCCGTCGTAGGTGCCCGCGTCCGTGTAGATCCCGGCCTTCAGACCTCGCTGGTGGAGATAGGTCACGAGCGACGGGATGCCAGAGGGGAATCGGTCGAGATTCGCGACGAGCCGTCCCTGGCTGTCGCGCGGATTGTCAGCCTGCCAGCCGCCGTCAAGCCAGACGATGTTGTAGCCGCTGTCTCTGAGCCCGCTGCTGACCAGATAGTCGGCAACGCTCTTGACTTGCGCCTCAGTCGGTGCGCCGAGGCCGTAGTAGGTGTTCCAGCCCATGTATGGCGTGGGGGCAAGGCCGCTGTTGTAGTACTGCGGTGCTCCCTGGTCGTCCGCGGCGTGTGCCGTCGGCACCACCACCCCGATCAGTGCGGTGGCCCCGAGAAAAGCCGCTGCACAACGAGCACGCACCATCCATCCACGATGCGAAGTCACTGATGTCTCCCGAGAGTTGGGGTAAGGCACCCCGCCGACCCAAGATCACGGCGGCGGCGCCACGACGAAGACTGTGGCTGCGCCACCGTTCCCTGTCAACGGTTATTACTAATTAACTTAAAAAAGCTCTCTGGCTGTGATGTGGACTGCCTAGATGCTCGACCGGGTCTGGTTTGCGGCCCTGTCCCGGCTGGTCAAGTCGTGGTCAGGGGAGGACGGCGTGACCACGATCCCGACGCTGAACGCAACAGTGTCGGTGGGGAGGTGACGAGGTGACGACCCGCGTGCCGCTTCGCCGGTCGGCGAGGTGGCACGCGGATCCAGTTGCCGGTCATGTCAGAAGCAGCAGACGACTACGCTTTCTTGAGCCTGAAGTCGGTGGTGACCGCCGCTCTTTTCGTGATCTCGACGGTGGGTCATGGTCGGCTGGTAGTCGTCCTTGGCGACGATCACCGTCAGCGGGTTGTTTCGGACGCCGAGCCAGAGCGCGTATAAGAGGTCGCGCGGATAGGCGCGGGGAGCGACCCCGAGAGCAAGGCGGGCACAGGTCTTGGTGATCATGAAATTGTGACGCTCGGTGATCAGCTGGTAGGCCGTCCCCTGGCTGGCCCTGCCTTCCAGCAACGGCCCCGTCGAGGGCACCAACACCAACACCAACACCAAGGCCAAGCCCATCAAGCGCCAGATGTACGGCCGAGCAGCCTTCCCCCTGCTCCGGCAGCGGATCCTGCTCTCATAGACATCGACCGTCACCCCGAAATCTCAGAGCCATTCGTTGGACAGACCCGTACGACTCCCGGGTTCTACGCCTCCGCCAAGGGGCGGGCGTTGGTCGATCTGTGGATCAGCCAGCCAGTCGTGCGTAACGGTGCCGACCGGTTCGACGCGATGGGCGACGAGGGCGGCGAGGTCGTCGTCTTGGGTGCCCGTGGCGAAGGAGAGCATGTCCTGGTCGAGGTGGTCGAGGAGTTGGCGGGGCGGGGCTGAGGCCCATTGGCGGATGCGCTGGGTGAGGGGGTAGAAGCTTCCGGTCGGGTCGCGGGTCTCGCTGACGCCGTCGGTGTAGAGCAGCAGGCGGTCGCCGGTGGCGAAGGGGATGGTGTCGACCTGGTAGTGGTCGCCGAGGAGGTCGGCCATGTTGATGGGTGGTGAGGGTGCGCTGGGTTCTACCTCGCGCACTTCGCGGTCGTGGAGGAGCAGCGGCGGGGGGTGCCCGCAGTTGACCAGTCGGGCGACGGGGTCGTCGGCGGGGATCTCGACGAGCAGGATGGTGATGAAACGCTCCAGTGCGTCATCACCGGGGACGTCCTCGCTGTAGTGGTTCATGTTGGTTTCCAGTCGGCGTGCCAGGTCCGGCAGATCGGGGGCGTCCCGCACGTGCACCCGGAAGGAGCTGAGTACCACCGAGGCCACCTCGACGGCCAGGAGTCCCTTGCCACGCACATCACCGATGATCAGCCGCACCCCGTGCGGAGTATGCCGCGCCTCGTAGAAGTCGCCGCCGATCCGGGCCTGTGCGGCGGCGGCCTGGTAGAGCACCTCGATGTCGACCGGCCCGAGGTGGTGCGGGACCGGTCGCAGCAGCACCCGCTGCGCGGTCTCCGACACCGCGCGGACCTGGGCGAGGGTGTGCTCCCGGTGCTGCCGTACCCGGCTGGCGTACGCGGCGGCCAGGGTGATGGCCGTGATCGCGAGCAGGGTGAAATTGGCCGGTGTCTGGCCCAGGTCGTGATGGGCGGCGGACAGGGCGACACCGGCCGTCAGGGCCAGCAGCCCGATGCCCAGCGTGCCGGCCACGGGGAACATGGCGACGGCCAGCGCCGGCGCCGCCCCGAGCAACCGGTAGAACTCCAGGTGGGGGGTGAGGATGTCCGCCACCGCGGCCAGCACGATCACCAACAGCGGGGTGAGGAGCGCCGGCTCGAACGGCCGTGCCTGTTCCTGCATCCGCTGGGAGAGCCGCTTCGGGGTACGACGTCACCCTGCTCCTGGCCCGAACCCGCACCATCAGCCCGGGCCAGGTGGTCTCCTGGGACCTACCGGCCGACCCGGCCGTCGTCAGCACCGCCCGGTCCCTGGCCGTCCGCCAACTGACCCAGTGGGGACTTGAGGATCTGGCAACGAGCACCGAGTTGATCGTCAGCGAACTGGTCACCAACGCCGTCCGCCACGGCACCGGCCCCGTCCGTCTGCGTCTGATCCGGCACCAGCTCCTGACCTGCGAAGTCTCCGACACCAGCGACAGTCTCCCGCGCCTGCGCCACGCCCGGACCGCCGACGAGAGCGGCCGCGGCTTCTTCCTCGTCGCCCAGCTGTCCCACCGACGGGGCACCCGCTACACACCGGACGGCAAAATCGTGTGGGCCGAACAGGAACTGCCACCCGCGATCTGAAACACGCATCGGCCTGCGCCCCCTGTGCGCGACCCGCTCCGTCGCCGAGCCCGCACGTCCACCGGACGGCAAAAATCAGCGGCTCGGAGCTGGTCGGCGCGCGGCTTAGGGTTCTGAGGCATTGCGCCGCCTCATGCCCCGCCTCGGCAAGAAGAAAGCCCTGGTCGCACTCGAACACGCGACCCTGACCGCGGTCTGGCACATGCTCACCCAGGACACCGCCTTACACGACCTCGGTGGCGACTACTACGCCAAACACGACCCCGAACGCGCCCTGCGCCGGATTTCCCGCCCTACTGCCAGGGCTCCCGGTCGTGCTGGGCGGTGTCGGTGAGAGGGCCGTCGTGAGGCTCACCGCTGCTGCTGCGCGAGCTCCTTGAAGTGTTCGAGGTCATTGCGGACGAGCCGTTCGATGGCGGTTGCCTGGGCGAATCCCTTTGGCCCGCCGAATGCCTCCTTGACGGTGTCCGGGTCGTATTCGATCCGGGCCTGGACTCGGGTGTGTTCCCGGTCGATGGGCAGCAGGGAGAAGGTTCCTGCCAGGTCGGGGCCGCTGGTGGTCTGCCACGCCATGACGTTTTCCTTGGCACGGTCGGTGATCTCCGCCTCGATCTCCTGGGTCCGGCCGCCCGTGTCGATGTCCAGGTGAGTCCGGGTCCCGCCCTCCGAGCGGGCCTCCCGTACGCCTTCGACGAACCGGGGATAGGTCTCCACGCGGTGGAGGCTGTCCCAGGCCGCACCGAGCGGAACGTCTATGTCGATCTGTTCTTCGAGCGTGCTCATCGGCCACCTCACAGCTCGGTCTGACGGCTTACGGGGCCATGTCTCCAGTGTGCCCCCTGGGCGCGGAGCTGCTGGCATGGCCGCGGGCCGCTGCGCGCACGAGCACCAGGACTGAGGCGGCCGTGGGCGGCCCAGGCCCGCCCACGGCTAACGCGCGGGGACCGCGAGTTCGCGGCCGCGGTAGAAGCCTTCTCGCTCCTCGACGACGTACGGGGCTATGGCCGCGCGCCTCAGGGCCTCCGGCCCGGAGGCGCGCCAGGAGTCGCACGCTTCCTTGGAGTCCCAGAATGACACCCCGGTGATCTCCTGCCCGTCCTCGGACCAGTAGGCGTAGGCACGGCGCAGGCCCTGCGGGTAGGGGTCCGGGCGCCATGCCCTCTCGAACTCCTCCAGCGTGCCCGGCTTGATGCGGCGTGTCGTCACCCAGACGAAGTGGTCCTCCATCGCAGCCTCCTCCGCAACGCCGGTTCGGCTTGCTGGGCTCTTTCGAACCACCGTAGGTCTGTGGCACCGCTTCCGCCTCCGCGGCGGGTGGTCCACAGTGCGCGAGGGCGTGGTTTCGTCGGGCGTTTCCGGTCGTGGGGGCCGGTGACGGACGATGGGAAGGGGGCGGATGGCGGTCGGCTGCCCGTCGGTGGGTGATGGCGATGAACGGTTCGATCCGGATCGGGAGCGTACGCGGGGTGGCGTTGCGTACGCACTGGAGCGTGCCGGTGCTGATGCTGCTGTTCGCTTACGGCCTGGGAAGTCGGACGCTGCCCGCGTACGCACCGGGTCGTGCGGCGGTCGTGTACGCCGTCGCGGGGGTGGCCGGTGGCCTGTTGTTGCTGGTGAGCCTGGTGGTGCATGAGGCGGCGCACGCGCTGACGGCCCGCAGGGCGGGAATCGCGGTGCGGGACATGACGCTGTGGGCGCTGGGCGGGATGACCCGGATGGACCCGCCGACGACAGCGCGGGCGGCGTTCGCGGTCGCCGCCAGCGGGCCGCTGGCCAGTCTGGTGCTCGGCGGGGCGGGGCTGGGAGCAGCGGCCGGGGTACAGGCGGCGCTGGGCTGGCGGATACCGGTCGCCGTGTTGGGGTGGCTGGGCGCGATGAACGTAGTGCTGGGCGTGTTCAACCTGCTGCCCGCCGCGCCGCTGGACGGAGGGCGGGTGCTGCAGGCCGCGCTGTGGTGGCGCACCGGTGACCGGGACCGCGCCCAGCGCGCTGCCGGGCGCAGCGGGCAGGTGGTGGGCATGGTGCTGGTCGTGGTTGGGTGGCTGGGGTTTGTGAGGGGGGTGGCGGGCGGGTTGTGGCTGGCGGTCATCGGGCTGTTCATCGCGGTCACCGCCGCGGCCGAACGGCGGCGGGCCGAGCTGGGCGCGGCCTTGCGGGGTGTACGGGTGGCCGAGGCGATGACTCGTCCGGTGGTCACCGGTCCGGACTGGCTGACGGTGGACCGCTTTTTGCCCGAGGTGGCGGCGCACACACGTCATTCGGTGCTGCCGCTGGTGGACTTCGAGGGCCGTCCCAGCGGCGTCGTAAAGCTGCGCCGGCTGGCCACCGTGCCGTCCGGGCGGCGGGACGCGCTGCGCGTACGGGAGGTGGCGACCCCGTTGTCGCGGTGCACCCTCGCCGTGCCGGACGAGCTGTTGGACGGTGTCCTGGCCCGCCTGGGTTCCGGGACCGGACTGCCCATCCTGGTCATGGACGGAGGACGCCTCGGCGGGATCATCACCGCGCGCGACATCGACCGGCTCGCCCAGCAGCACACGATGGCGGAACGCTGACGGTCACCCCGGCCCGTGGCAGCGGGGTACGACGGCTTCACGCCCGTGCGGCCGCAAGGGGCGGGGGAGTGGCGGCCTCACGGGCTAGGTGCATCGTATGACCGGGCCGCAGTCTCCACGTCCCACCGGTTGGAGGCGATCGTCAATCATGTCGGGCATCGCGCCCCGTCGTGGAGTTGGCGCGCCCGCGGGGCAAGCTCTCCAAGCAGCGGTCGATAGCGCTGCCGCTCGGATCTCCGCTGTGCTCCACGGCTGGTGATGGTCAACGCGGCGGAGTGCGGGAGTTGACGATGCAGGGAAGCGAGGAGCCGGCGGACGTCAGCGCCAGCACTGGCAGGACACCTACTGTGCCCATCCGGGCCAGTACAGGATCAGCCCTCCGAGCCGGCGCTGCACGGGGCCACGGTGTTCCAGGCAGCGGGCGCTCGCGAGGAGCTGGGAGCAGGGCATGGCCGAGACGCTGCCCCGCGAATCACCAGTCGTGCACCGGCCCCGATGGACCACCGAGGAGTTCAACGTATCGCCGGGGGCGCTCCAAAGCCATGGTGGCATTCCTGTCAGAACGCCCCTTTCCCAGCCCCATGGTCACGCGTCGCACGGCGGCGCACACTGGCCTTGACCGCGAGGTCACAACGGTGCAGCGCCGCCTCGCGGGAGATGCCCGCCCCGAGGCGCCGGGAGGTCCGTCATGATCGAGGCCTACATCCTGATCCAGACCCGAGCGGGCACGGCACTTGATGTGGCCGCAGCGGTCTCGGCCGTCCCCGGCGTGCAGCGAGCCAGGGCGGTGACGGGCCCGTACGACGTGATCGCACAGGCCGAGGGCGAGACTGTGGACGACCTGGGCCGCCTGGTGTTCGCACGGATCCAGAAGGTCGAGGGCATCCTCCGCACCCTGACCTGCCCGGTGGTACAGCTCTCCAGCCAGCGGCTTATGGATCAAGCGTGACGCTGCAGTCACGGGCGCACCGGGTGACTCGCTGGCCTGGGACCCGTCCGGGTGGGGCCGCCTTCCACGGATCGGGCGGGAGCACGGGAGAACACCCTGAATCGGGGGCACGTCCTCATAGTGGTGCCCTACCTCCAAGCCCGGTCCATTAGGACCGGGTCAGGTTGAGACTGAGTTGGGGGTGGTTCGTTTCTTGGGGCGCAGGGCGGCAGGATGTGCCGCGGCTGGGGCGGTCGCATAGATTCGGAGCTGTGTTGTGCATCGTGGATGCCCGTTCCCACCGCCCCGTCGAGCTCGCTCCGGGGCGGCGCACGCCGCTGCGGGTCTGGGTTCATGTGCCGTGCGACGGGGCCTGTGATGAGCTGTCCGGCCTGCGCGTGCTGCTGGTGGCTGATGTGCTGGCGCGTACGGCGGAGCTGTTCGGCGGACAGGCACTGGTGGGGATCGCTTCGTCGGCCGCGTACGGGGACCGGCGGGAGGCGTTCGAACGGCACGCGGCCGATCTGGGCATCCGCCCGATCGAGGAGGACCTGGACGTACCCGCCGTGCTCGGCGTCCTGAGATGGTTGGAGGGCGAGAGCGAGATGCCGGACGGTGCGAAATTTGAGACGTTCGCGCACCTGGACCGCGTGCTCGGGCTGGAACTCCCCCGCGACGTGGGCAGCGCCTACTCTTACGGGCCGGCACGATGACGGCGCTACCGTCCCGGCGGCTGGCCGTCCTGCGGCACGCCAAGTCCGCCTGGCCCGACGATGTGGCCGACCATGAACGGCCGCTCGCCGCCCGCGGCCGCCGCGATGCCCCGGCCGCCGGCCGCCGGCTGCGCGAGATGGGCTGCGCCCCCGGCCTCGTCGTCTGCTCCACCGCCCGCCGCACCCGGCAGACCTGGGACCTGGTCGCTCCGGAACTCGCGGCCTCACCACCGGTGGTGCACGACCCGCGGGTCTACGACGCCACCGTCCCGGAGTTGCTGAACGTCATACGCGAAGTCCCGGACCGCGTGGAAACGCTGCTGCTGATCGGGCACAACCCAGGTGCCCAAGAGCTGGTACTGCGGCTGGCAGGCGAGGCGGCGGATGATGCGCTGCAGCAGGCGCGGGTGAAATTTCCGACCGCAGCGATCGCGGTGCTGACCTGGCAGGGAACCTGGTCGGCACTCGCGCCTGGCACCGCCCGGCTGACCGACTTTGCCATCCCTCGCGGCCTTCGTGGGGCGAAGCCCTGACCACTCTGCTTGATCGGCGCGATGAACCGCTGTTCACTCGAAACCAGGCGATGGATCCTGCCCGGGCCCGGGCCCGAACCGCCCTTCGGAGGCTGACGGTTCCTGACTGCGAAAGTCAGGAACCGCTGTGCTGTCCGGATCATCGCCACTGTCCTCGCCGCTGGGCGAGTAGGGGCGTCGAGGGCCGGACACGTCCGGTCAGGGGCAGGTCTTCCGGACCGGGGTTCGGCCGAGCGCCCGGTGCGGGCCACCCTCCTGACGCCGGAGTAGCGGTTGCCGGACGGGCTGGCGGAGCACCTGGCCGCCCAGCTTCCGGCGCCATTGGCCGGCCGGATCTCCCTGCTTACCGGTGATACGGAGGAGGCCGCCGTGCACCAGGCCGCCGCGGTGCTGGAGGCCTTGGACGCGGCAGTCCCCCCGGAGCTGATGGACAAGGTCGCGCACGCCCTGCCGCGGGACATCCGCATCCGCTCCTGGCGCGGATCGACACGGAAACGGCAGGGACGCTCCTGCTGGATCTGCATCTCAGCCCCTTGGGGCTGGGTGGAACGGGCTCCCGCAGGAAACAGACCGAGCCGCAACAGGCCGAGTCCACTTGCGGTGAGGTCACGGCCGCCGGCGGCGGGCCCACGCGCGGACGGCCGTGACGCCCAGCACCAGGGCCACCGCGCACGGCACGGCCAAGGCGGCGATGGCCCCGGCCGTCGGCGTGCGGACGACTGCGGCCAGCACAACCCCCCAGATCACCGCCAGCACGACCAGCGTGGTCTTGCGTATCCGCCGTATCTCTTCCGCGCACTTCGCTCGTCCGCGCAGGTGGAGGGTGCGCAGCTCCCGCTCCAGCTGCTTGTCGTGGCTGAGCGTGCTCTCGATCTGGGCGAGGATCTGCTGTTCACGTGGGGACAGCCGGGGTCCGTCCATGGCTCCCACCTCCACGAACCATCTCCGACGTGTGTCCTGAGTCTGCCCTGAGGCGCGGCGTTCACGCCGGTACGTCACCGTCGCGCGCGTGCTGCTGGGCGAGCCGGTAGATGTCGTGCCCGGCGACGATGCCCACGGGCCACTGCCCCTGGTCCAGGACGAGGATCCGCATCCCGGCGCCGGGGCGGACCCGGTCGAGGACGTCGGTGAGCAGGCCGGGTGAGCGGACCGTCGGGAGTGGCGAGCGTGTACTGGGACAGGGGGTCGCCGCCGCGCAGTCGACACCTGGTCCGTCATCTCCTCGGCGCCACGGCCCCGCACACCCTCCACTGTCCCGCCCACCCGCCCACCCGCCCACCCGGCCGCACCGGAAAGCCGGCATGTCAGGCGCCCGGGGTTGGTCGTACCGTGGATGGCGTGGACGTGAGGAGCGCCGGGCAGGGGTACCTGGAGCACTTGACGGATGAGGACGTGCGAGTGCTGGGGGTCTGTGAGGAGCCTCGCGTTTTCCGGACAGTAGTCAAACAATCGAAATCTACGCCGCGAGCCGTATTTTGCGATGCTCAAGATACGCTTCACGGGGCGT
>NZ_RJVR01000140.1 GCF_003999195.1 Streptomyces soli | reverse complement strand
ATCGGGGTTCCGCCGGTTCCCGCCGCCACGTAGTGCAGCGTGGTTCCGTTCACCTCGACGCGGTGGTGGGTGATCCCCGGAATCGTCGCGCCGGCTGGTGTCGCGTTCATCGCATCTCCTCAATTGGACAACCTGGTTGCCCAGATATTAGCCAACCAAGTTGTCTAACTACAAGCCCTTCCCGTACCCTGCTGCCATGTCCCGTTCCGGTGCCGATCTCGCGCTGCTCCTGCTCGGGGGCTTCCGTTCGCTGGTGGACAACGCGACCGACGAGCTTGCTCAGCGCGGCTACCAGGACGTACGCCCCGTCCACGACTTCGCCATGCGAGCCATCGCCGCGGGCGCCGATGACGCCACGCGGCTCGGCCGCCACTTGTCGGTCTCCAAGCAGGCGGCCGCGAAGACGATCGCGGTCCTGCACGAACGCGGATACGTGACACGCGACACCGATCCCCTCGACGGCCGCCGCAAACGCCTCCAGGTCACCGCCCTCGGCTTCGAGGTGCTGCACCAAGGCGAGGAGATCTTCGACGAACTGCGCGACCGCTGGGAACGACGGATCGGCTCCGCCGAACTCGAGCGCCTAGAAAAGCATCTGGCGACACTGGTCGGCGCCTCCCCCATCCGCTTCGACACGCCCGGCTGGATGACGCGCGACCTCGGTGAGCCGTCCTAGCACAGCGCCAGGCAGCGCGATCAAGACCGACGCCCGCAGCGCCTACCGCAACCCCGCCAACCAACGCACCCACACCCGCCTGGCCACCACCCGCCGCAGCCGCGGATGCCTCAAGCACGGTTAACTTCGATGAGCCCCCATGGGAGTCTTCGCTTCCGTGTCCGCCACCACCGCACCGGACACGGCGCCTTGCTCCTGCTACGCACCCCGGGGCCTCGCCCCGGTACGTGGGTGGCCGGGGCGAGGCGCGGCAGGCCGGTCCTGGCATCGGCCTGGAGGGGGCCTTGTGCCGCTGGTGTGCCTCCTCTGGGCTGCTGTCAGCTCAGATCGTCGGTGTGTCGTCGATGTCCTCCTTGTGCGGTTCGAGGATGAACCTCCAGCCAGCGCTGGGCTCCATGAACCGCACTCGGGTGGGGTAGATGTCCAAGGCGCGGCGGTCGCGGTTCTGGCTGCTCGTGCTCTTCCGCCCGCGGGTCGGCTCTTCGAACAGGTCAACCTTGACGTCCGGCACCGCGACGACTTCCTCGTTCCAGCGCTGAACGATTCCCGCGCCGAACGCTTCCCTTGCGGCGGTGTAGAGCGACTCCAGAGATTCCTTGTTCCCGCTGGGCACGAAGAGGGCGAGGTTCAGGAGGACGCCAGCACTTTGGAGAACCTCGATTTCTTCCCCTGTCTCGTCGGCAACCCAGATCCCGCGTTCTTCGGCATTGTCCGGAAGAACATGAATTTCCTGACCGAAGATCGTCCTTGCGGTGAAGGATCCTCCCTCGAAATCCTTACCCGGCTTCGTAAGGAAAGCCGGGGCGTAGCAGTCGAGAGGAAGATCATCCATCTCTGCCGAGACGAATATATCCTCCTGGATGCCCAATTCTGAAACCTCCTCGGTCGTAAGACGTCGGGCCGTGATCTTCTCGGTGTTCACGCTATTTCCCTTCTTCATATGGCCAGGGACAGTTCGGCGAGCCGCTGCTCGTGGCTCGGCCACGGCCCACCAGCTCGGCTACTGGTGACCCTGGGTCAAGTGGTGTCGGTGGCTGGGCGCGTCGCTTGGCGTCGCTGCCCCGGACAAGATCCCAGACACGGACCCGGGCAGCAAATCCGCGTAGGGAAAGGTGGAGTCGATAGCATCGGGTCCGGGCGCCATGGTGGTTTCCCCGCCCGCCCCTGTTCACCACCCGCCCGCGTTGACCTGATGAATCTGTATCGGTTTGTCAGTAGTTTTTCGACGTGGATGTTTCAGTGCGTGGGGTGTTGATAGCGCTGGTCGGATGGATGTTTGCTGCTGCTTTCCGGGGCGGGATTACATGGCTGACGATTGCTGACGCATTCTGGCTCGGAGACGAGCCCGCCGAGGATTCCGTGGACAGCGTCCCGGCAAGCGCGTAAGAAAGTGCTAGGTGTGCCCAAGGTGTGCCCTGGCCGGGAATGCGGCCGTGCAGGGACAGCGCGGACGGCGGCACCGCCTGTTCGGACAGCCGCTCTGGCGGCAGGCCGGCGCACTTGAGCTCGAAGGTCGCCCGGTGCCAGTCCAGGACGGCGCTCAGGATCTCCGGCTCGCCGCCAACGGCGGGCGGGGTGGGGCGGCTGCCGCTGTTCCACCGGGGTGCATAGTGCTTGGGGGCAGGTGTGGCGGTCATCGTCTGCCTTCCTGGTCGGGGACGGGCCGAGTCTGGCAGGCACCACTGACATCGCATCTGCCCGCTCCTGGTCCTCGCGTGACATCGACGATGGGCAACAGCGTGGCAGTCGGCGGGAGGCCGATCTGACGCGGTGTGGGCCCGGCGGGTGTGGGGACGTCGGTGAGTCGATTGAGGAGCTGGTCGAGGGCGGCCTGGCCATCATCGATGGCGGCGCGTTCGTCGTCGGTGAGGGGGATGCTGGCGAGCATCTTCTGCAGGTTCGCCTTGGCCTCCAGCAGCTGGCCCTTGCTGGAGGCCTTCGGCGTGTAGAAGTCGCAGCGTGCGCAGGCCATGCGGTGCTGGCACGGCTCGAAGAAGGTGTAGGTGCACCCGCCGTGGCCGAGGTCGAAGTACTGCCTGGGCTCGCCGTCGGCGGCGGCGCCGGATTTGACCGCGTGGCGGTCGACGAGGACCTCGATGGTCCGCACGTTCCGCGCGAAGTAGCCGGTGTCGTTGTAGGCTCTGCCCAGGTGGCCGTAGTCCGGTCCGAGACTCCGTCGGGCGGTGGAGTTGCTCGTGGGCAAGATAGCTTCGTCCGGGTCATTGGACGGGGAGCAGGGGATCGTGCCGCTCGGATGGGGGACGGGGCCGGGCTGGCGCACCTATGCTCGCGCCATGGCATGCCGAATCAGCGAACTCGTCATCGACGCGGAAGACCCTGGCCGACTAGCCGCATTTTGGTGCGATGTCCTCGGCTACGTCGAGCTGGCTCGAGAAGGTGACGGCAGCATCGAAATCGGCCCGCCCGGCGTCGGATTCGGCGGAGCACAGCCAACCCTCGTCTTCAACGCGGGCCGCAACCCCCGGCTCGGGAAGCTCCCGCTGCACATCGATGTCAACGCCACCGACCGCGACCAGGACGCCGAGCTGGCCAGGTTGCTCGCACTGGGCGCCCTACCTGTCGACATCGGCCAGACCGGAGAAGAGAGCTGGCATGTCCTGGCCGACCCCGAGGGCAACGAGTTCTGTCTCTTGCGCACGCAGCTGAAGTCCATCTGACGTCCCGCCACATCGAGTAAGGTGCAGCGGACGGGCCAGTCCCGCGGGGTCCAGACGGTGGGTCGACCGATGACCGTTGTCACGTTGTTGGGTGTGTGGGCTTCTGACGGCGTGTCGGGGCGTGGTGGGGCCGGTTCGGGGCCTGTGCTCAGGCTGTGGTGTGCTGGTCGGCGGCGCCGGTGATCTGCTCCCAGATGGCGAAGCGGACGGTCATCTCGGCTCGGTAGTCGTGTGCGGTCATCTGGTCGCGGCGGGGTCGGAAGTGCGGTGAGATGCCGCTGAACGCGGACAGGAACCGCTGCGCCCCGCCGACGCTGCGGAAGCCCTTCATCGCCCGTTCACGCTGCCTCGTTGTCTAGTGACTGTTCTCCGCTCGGTTGTTCAGGCCCTTGTGCGAGCGGTGCTCCACGGAGGGCATGACCTCGCGGTGGGCCGCGCCGTAGGAGCGGAGCTTGTCGGTGACGACCGCCCGGGGCACTGTGCGGGTCTTCTTCATCAGACGGCGGAAGAACCGCTTGGCCGCGGCGGTGTCCCGCCGGTCCTGCACGAGGATGTCCAGCACGTTGCCGTCCTGGTCGACAGCCCGCAACAGATACTTCTGCGCCCCGTTGATCTTGATGAAGACCTCGTCCAGATGCCACTTGTCCCCGGGCCGGGGTTGCCGGCGACGCAGCGCATTGGCGTACTGCTGCCCGAACTTCCCACACCGGCGACGGACCGTCTCATACGAGACGATCACGCCGCGCTCCAGCATCAGTTCCTCGACTTCGCGGAACGACAGCGGGAAGCGGTGGTACAGCCATACGCAGTGGGAGATGACCTCGACCGGGTACCGGTGCCCCTTGTACGACGGCGACGCGTTCCCCACGGACACCCTCCTCCAGCCTGATCAACTCGGAGATAATCCCACGGGCCAGCCAATGTGACAGTGCCGCGCGCACTGCCCTGGGGAGATCAGGATCGTGTCATCCGGATGAGCACGCCACTCCCTCTTCACGGACGCCTTCACCGAACGGGGGGCCGCCGAAGCGGACGAGCCCGGCGGGCAGTCGCACCCAAGCCCGATGACGATCTGGCTGCCGCACTCCTCGCAGCGCTCCACTTTCACAGTTCCACTCACCCTCACGCGGTGCCGGAGTCGACCCGGTAAACGATCTTCCCGTCGGACTCGTTGAACCCGAGCGACTCGTAGAAGGTCCGTGCGCCTGGGTTGTCGCGGTCAGCCATCCATTCCACCCGGCTGCACCCGGGGCGCGCGGCGGCCAAGGCGCGGAGTTCGTCCATGAGGCGAGCACCGATGCCCTGCCGACGCAGGGTGTCGCGGACGTAGAGCTCCTTCAGGAACAGGGAGTGCGACGAGCCGGCGGCCGGCCAGAGGAAGGAATAGGCGGCGAGGCCCACGATGTCCCCGGTCTCGTCCTCGACGAGCAGGGCGGACGCGAGCGGTGGCGCGCCGAAGAGAGCTTCTTCCACCTGGAGGCGGCGCTCCTCGATCGGCTGGATATCTGTGTCGCTCGCCCCGTAGAACCGCTCGATCTCCTCGATCAGCTCGGCCACGGCCGGGACGTCCCGCTTCTCCGCGGGACGGATCGTCACGGTCATCGGCGCCTCCTGTCCTTCCTCGATTGCTTCGGTATCTGCTGCACTCGTTCGTTCCAACGCGTGATCCCCTCCCGGCGGTACAGCACACGCGCCTACAGCGACGAGGTGGCCTGCGCATATGGGTTCCAGCCGTGCTCCGCAGAGAGCCCTGCACGTGTCGGATGAGGTACTCCAGGTCCGCGCAGTAGACAGACGGGTTGCGGTAGCCCGGGCTTCGCTGAAGCGGTGTGGGAGGTAGCCACCGCCGCACACGTCCACAAGTGGGCAGGCGGTGGCACTGTTCGGCGAGCGCATCCTTGCCGTGCTGACGGTGCAGCAGCTTCGGATGCGACAGGGCTTCGTCGAAAGAGTGGCGGAGGACGTTGAGCCCGAGCCAGGAGGCGCCCTCCTCGACCGACGGTAAGGTGTCCACCGCTTCGATGGAGCCGTCGGACTCGATCACGACGCTCGTCGGCGGGGCCAGGCCGAGTGTCTCCACCGAGCCGCGCACGCCAGAGCTGAGGGCCACGATGTCCTCCAGAATCCGGACGCTGTGCCCGTACTCGGGCCGGGCGAGCCAGGCGTCGTAAACCCTGCTCATCCACAGCCCGTACTCGGGCACGCTTGGGTCGGCGCGGTGCGGCGGGTCGTCGTGGGTGGCGTGCGGCAGGCCGAAGTCGATCACGGGCGGTTCGAACGCCGCCAGGTAGTCGTGAACCTCCACGGGGTCGTTGGCCAGGTCCACGACGGCGAGAAGCCCCGCGAACAGATGTGGCCGCGACCGCAGGAGTTCGATGCCGCGCACGGCGGAGGCGGCGCTCGACCGCCCGGCGTGGGTCAGGCGATGCCGGTCATTCGCACACGGCGGTCCGTCGAGACTGACACCCACCGCGACCTCGTACCGCTCGAAGAGGTCCAGCCACGCACCGGACAGAAGAGTCCCACTGGTCTGGAGCTCGAAGAGAATCCGGGTTTCCGTCGGCGCACTGTCCCGGATGGCCTGCAGCAGAGCGGCCATGTGCCCGACGCTGACGAGAAGCGGTTCCCCGCCGTGCAGGACGACGTGGATGGTCCGAAGGCGGTGTGCGGAGGCGTGCTCACCTATCCGCCGGGCCGTAGCCCGGGCCACAGCGAGGTCCATTCGGGCGGGCAGGCGCCGCGCCACCTGGTCCCTGGAGTTGAAGACGAAGCAGTAGTCGCAGTCGATGTTGCAGCGGTTGGCGACCTTGAGGATGAACGTCCGGAACGGAACGGGGCCTTCGGGTTCTGTCATCGAGTGGACGTGCTCACAGCGGCCATGGCCAGATGAGCGAGGCCGCGTGGGCGCCGTCGCCGAACCGGCCCGTCGCGCCCTCCTCGGCCTCCAGCCGCTGCCGTACGCGGGCGGCCACGCGGTCCAGGACGGCGGTGCCGGCCATAGTCGGCTCCGCGGACGCCGGGCCGACGTGCGTGATGGTGCGTGGCTCGGTGACGGACGTGGGTGACGGCATCCAACGCTCCTCGTAAGGTACGTGCCGGAGGCGGCACGGTGCGACGGGGTTGAAGCGACAGATCAGCCGGAAACGTAGCATCCTCAACCACCCACCCGGCACAGGGAATTCGGCCACATGGTCGGCGTCAGCCGGATCGCGGCACCAGCAATCGTTCGATGTCGTCCACAGCCGCGCTCACTCCCAACCGCCGGTACACCGTCAGGGCGGCTCGCAGCGAGCCCACGCCGTGACCAGGCCCGTCAACCGTCCAGTCGCAGCGGCCGATGCCCTCCAGCGCCCGCGCCTCCTCCAGCAGGCAGCGGATGTCCCGCGCGAGCGTGAGCGCCTGACCAAAGTGCCGACGGGCAGCCGTCGGTTCGTCGGAGGTGAACAGCAGCATCCCCCAGTGGTTCAGTACCTCTGCCTCGCCGCACCGGTCGCCCAGGCCCCGCAGGATCTCCAAACCGCGTTGGAACACCTCGATCGCGCCGTCGCGCTCACCGACGATGCCGCGCGCCGCGCCCAGCTCGCTCAGCGAGGCGGCCTCACCCCCGCGGCTGCCGAGCTCGCGGTAGGCGTCCAGGGCCTCCTCCAGAAGCCGGATCGCCTCTGTCGCATCCCCGGAAACGCGGTCCACGACGCCGAGGTGGCGGACGCTATTCGCGCGGCCGAACCGTTCACCGAGCTCGGTGAAGTGCGCCAGGGCCTGGCTGTGTGCCGTCCGCGCCCCCTCAATGTCTCCGGTCAGCCGTCGGATGACGCCCAGCTCGTTCAGCGCGTAAGCCTGGTGAGTACGGTCGTCCAGCTCCAGGTAGATGTCGAACGCTTCCTGGTGATGCCGCGTGGCCAGGTCGTACGCGCCCATGAGGCAGTGCACGACGCCCAGGTCTCGCAGGGAGTTCGCCTCCCCGTACCGGTCACCGAGTTCTCGGTAGATCGTCAGGGCCTCGCTCTGAGCCTCCACTGCGGCGTCGAACCGGCTCATCTGCCGCTGTGTCATGCCGAGATCGGCGAGCGCGTTCGCCTGTCCGAGCCGGTAGCCCAGCTCTCGGTAGAGGGCGAGGGCCTCGGTCTGGGCGCGGGCCGCGTCCTCGTTGTCCGCGGTCAGGTACCAGACGATGCCGAGCTGGTTGAGTGCATCGGCCTTGCCGCGCCGTTTGTCGACCGCTTCGTACGCGGTCACGGCGTCGCTGAGGGACTCGATCGCCTGCGGGTAAGCAGCCATGAAGCGGCGTACGACACCGAGTTCGGCGAGAGCGTCACCGCGGGCCCGCTGGTCGCCGGTGTGGCGAGCGGCCTCGGCGGCGGTCCGGTGGAGCCCGACGGCCTGGTCCCAGGGACCGGCCTGGCGCAGGAAGGGCGCCATGGCCGCGGCGAGCCGGACCACGAGGTCGTACAGGGCGAGGCCGTTTGCTCGCCGGACGCAGGCGAGGATGTTGGCCCGCTCGGTCTCCAGCCAGCTCATGGCGTCCGCCCGCGACTCCAGGGCCGGAGTCTCCACCCGCGAGGCGCCGTCCGGGGCCGGGGGCACTACGCCACCACTGCGCCCGATGTGCCCGTTCACGACGGCGAGAGCGGCCAGGTAGTAGGTGCACACACGCTGGACGGCCTGTACGTGGTCCATGCTGTCCCCCTCGGTGGCGAGACCGCGAGCGTAGTCGCGCAGGAGATCGTGCAGCCGGTAGCGACTCCCCGGTTGCTCGTCGATCAGGTGGTCGTCGTAGAGCGCTTCGAGGTGCCCACGAGCCACCACGACCGAGACCTCGCCAAGAGCCGCACCGACGTGCGGGTCGAGATCGCTGCCGGGGAAGAAGCCGAGTTGCCGGAAGAAGCGCTGCCGCTCCGGCGCGAGATCCCGGTAGGAGAGATCGAACGTGGCGGTGACGGCGCGCTCCCCAGCCCGCAGCTCTCCCAGCCGGTCCCGCGCCGCCAGCAGCCGCCCGCGCAGGTCCTCGGCAGTCCAGGACGGATGATGCCGCAGCCGTGCTGCGAGCAGAGACACTCCCAGCGGCAGGCACCCGCACAGCCGGACCAACTCGTCCACCACATCCCGGTCCAGTGCATCGGCCGGCCGCCCGCTGAGCCGCACGAAGAGGTCGACCGCATGATCCGGCGGCAGCGCGTCCACCGACGTGACCACCTCCTCGTTCGCCACCAGTCGCCTGCGGCTGGTCACCAACACCAGGCACCCGCTCCCACCGGGGAGCAGCGGCTCCAGCTGCCGGTAGCTGGCCGCGTTGTCGAGAATCAGCAGCGCCTTCTTGTCCGCGAGTCTGCTCCGCCACATGGCGGCCCGGGCCTCCGTGACCGCTCCGACGTCGTCCCCGACGGGTATCTGCTGTGTCGGCACGCCGGCGGCCGCGAGAAGAGAGGCGAGCGCCTCGCCAGCCTGCACCGGAGTGCGCCCCGGCGTGTACCCGTTGAGGTTCACGAAAAGCTGTCCGTCGGGGAACCGCTCGGAGAGCAGGTGGCCGTCGTGCACGGCGAAAGTGGTCTTCCCAACACCCGGCATCCCGTCAATCACGTGAACGGGCAGTCCCTCGCCCTGCTCCTGTGAGGCCCGCACCGAGCCCACCAGCCGCTCCAGCTCCGCGGCCCGGTCGGTGAACGCGGCGGTGTCGCGCGGCAACGAACGCAGCACCTGAGCGGCCCCCGGCGGCCCCGCTCCATCCTCCGGCCTCGCCAACGGCGTGGGAGGCCGCGACTCGGAAAGCCCGGCAAGCAGAGCCGTCATCCCCGCCATCGTCACACCCAACACGATGAACGAGAACCAGGCGTGCTCCTGTAACCACCCCAGCCAGCCGGGCCACCGCGACTCATTGGACACGGCGTTCGTGACGAGCCCGACCAGCAGCGTGGTCACAGCACCGCCTCCGGCGACGACGGCGATGGCGATCCCGCGCCGGAGTCTCATACGGAGGTCCCAGTGGCCGGGGGAGCGACCGATTCCTCCGTGGTGCCGCTGATGAGACACCACGCACCGCCAACCGACCTGGTCACGAAGGCCCCCCCCGAGTCCGACGCCCCAACTTTCCTAAAGGAACAGTCCTCGTAGACCTTGGTCAAGGGCGCGTCTGAGCCACGGTGTGCACCAGCTTCCGCAAGGCACACTGGCCCACGGCCAGCGCACCATCTTCAGAAGTTCACGCAACCCCTGATGATCACGCCGCAGTGGCTGTTTCGCTATCGGCCCCGGCCACGAACTGGTCAATCGGCTTGGGACCTACTCGGCATCGCAGGTCGTGGCCTCGGATCCAGTCGGTTTCGTAGACCTCGTTCCAGTACTCTCACTCTTTTTGCCCGCCTCGATGGGGGCGTAGCGCCGCCGTTGAAGCTCCTCGCGTTCAACGTCCGGGATCGTCATCGACTCGGCAAGCACGGCGGCGAGCGCGTCCACTTGAGCGTTGTCGATGTCAGCGTGGAAGAGCCACCGGATGTTCTCGTCGGGCGTGATGAGGTCGATCGCCAAGCGCGCGTTCCTGTCCTGTGAGGTCGCTGCTCGGATGTATCGAACTTGGTCGACCGGGATGTCTTGAAGGACCTCGCCTTGCTCAAGGAATGCGTTCGTCTTAGTGGTCGGCGCCGTAAGTCCTTCGGGGGTTGACGTCGGAGGGGGTGCTGGGCTGGTGTCTGGTTAGGTGCCGGGGGCGGCGAGGTGGAGTCGGC
>NZ_RJVR01000264.1 GCF_003999195.1 Streptomyces soli | reverse complement strand
AAGCGCGTCAAGCGGCTGCCCGTCATCGACGCCGAGGGGATACTCACTGGCATCGTCAGCCGCAGTGACCTGCTCAAGGTCTTCCTGCGGCCCGACGACACCGCCCTGGTGCCCGTGGCGGCCCGGCTGGCCCGCGCCATCGAAGGCGTCGTGGACATCAGGTGCGAACTCACCGGCCCAGTATCCGAGCGGATGGGCCCGCCTGGGGTGGGACCGATGTTCTGACCGGCGCGTATGACGACAGCGGCCCGGCGTCGCCAAACGCGCCGCCGGGCCACGACGCTCCGACTCCGCTGAGCGGCTACGCGGTGCGGTGGCCCCACTTGGGGCCGACCTCGGCCCACTCGCTTTCCCACTCCGCCGCGCGGCGCCGGTCCAGCCGCACCCGAACCAGCCAGCGGCCACCCAGCACGAGCAGGCAGGTGCTGGTCGCGGCGAACGAACCCATCACGATGCCCTGGGCTCTGGCCGCGTCGGGAGTGGCCGGGGGATTCTGCAGCGCACCGTGCTCGTCGAGCCAGATGGTGACGCGGGCGCCGGAGTCGGTGCCCGGCTTGACCAGGGCCCGACCGGTGCGCGAGGAGCCGTCAGAAGCCGTCCAGCGCACCGTCGCACGCACCCGGCCGTTGTCCGAACCGGTGTAGAGGGCCGCGGTCGCGGGGGCATTCTCGGTCAGTACGGCGGACGCGCGGTGCCAGTCCTGGCTCTCCCGCAGCGTGGCCGCCTCCACGCCCACCGCGGTGGACGCTCCGACCGCCGGAGCGCCGATGGCCAGCAGCACGCCGGCCGCGACGACGGCCCACGCCTCCGCCACGTCCGAGCCCCGCCTGAGCGGGTTGCGCCGCCAGCGCCAGAGCCTCACCTTGGTGGACATCGCTGTACCCCCTTCCGAATGTACAAAGACCGTCGCACGCACGCGACGCGGGGCAGAGAGGCCGACCAGGTCCCCGTCGAGGGACATCCGGCCGTCGGCGGAGCGGGAGCATGGGACCGTTCGGCCCTGGTGCGGCACCGGCCAGACGGTCCACGATCGTTTCAAGGGACGGGCCCACGACATCGCGAGGGACGGACATGACCGAGGCACGGGAATTCTCCCCGCGGACACCGATCCGGGTGTTCCTGCTCGATGACCACGAAGTGGTCCGGCGCGGCGTGCACGACCTGCTCGACGCCGAGCCCGACATCGAGGTCGTCGGCGAGGCAGGGACGATCGACCACGCCCTCGCACGGGGCCCGGCGCTGCGGCCGGACGTCGCCATTCTGGACGTACGCCTCCCGGACGGGGACGGGATCACGGTGTGCCGGGAGCTGCGTTCGCGCATGCCGGAGCTGGCCTGTCTGATGCTCACGTCCTTCGATGACGACGATGCGCTGCTCGACGCGATCATGGCCGGCGCGGCCGGCTACGTCCTCAAGCAGATCAAGGGCTCCGACCTGATCGCAGCCGTACGCACCGTGGCCTCCGGGCAGTCGATGCTCGACCCCGCCACCACCACCCGACTGATGAGCAGCCTGCGCGGTGACGACGCCCCGGCCGAACCCCAGGACGAGCTGCTGTCCGGCCTCTCCCCGCGCGAACGCGAGATCCTCGGCCTGATCGGCGAGGGACTGACCAACCGGCAGATCGGCTTGCGGCTCTATCTGTCCGAGAAAACGGTCAAGAACCACATCTCCCGCCTCCTCGCCAAACTCGGCGTCGAACGCCGCATCCAGGCCGCCGTCCTGGCCACCCAGGCCGGCCCGCAGCCCGCTCCCGAACACCGCCCGCGCTGAGATCGGGACCGTCCGGCACAGGGGCGAGGACGAACGGTCCCTCCCGGAGCGTCTCCCGGCCGCAGCAGCCTGAAGTCAGTCCGGGCCGGGAGGTGCACGACATGCGACCGACAAGCCTCGACGCGGCGACCCTGGAGAAGCTCATCTCCGCCGGGGTTGCGGCGCCCTCGATCCACAACACCCAGCCCTGGCGTTTCCGCCTGGACCCTGACACCGCCACGCTGGAGGTGCGCGCGGCCGCCGAGCGCGGACTGCGCTTCACCGACCCGATGGGCCGGGCTCTGCACGTCTCCGTCGGAGCCGTCCTGTTCAACCTGCGGGTCGCCGTCGCCCACTTCGGCTGGGAGCCGGTCGTACGCCTGCTGCCACGCCCCGGCGAGCCGGAACTGCTCGCCTCCGTACGGCTGGCGGGACCGGCCCGGAACGGCCACCACGGCGACGATCTGTACGTTCTCCGGACACCCCCTACCGCCGCAGCTGCTCGCCGAGCTGACCGAAGCCGCGCACGCCGAAGGCACGGTGTTCTCGGTGCCGGACCGGGACGTAATCGGCCGCCTGCTACAGCTCACGGCGGAGGCGGAGCGCCGTAACACCAACGACCCCGACCGGCGGGCGGAGAGCCGCGGCTGGATCCGCGAGGGCGCCCCCGACGGCCTGCCCGGATCCGCCCTGGGCCCGCAGGATGCGACCGGACGGCTGCCCCCGCACGACTTCTCCGGACTGCGGCCCGCGAACCACCTGCCCTCAGCGGTCTTCGAGCGCACGCCGACCATCGCCGTACTCTCCACCGCCCACGACAGCCGCGCCGACTGGCTGCGGACCGGCCAGGCGCTGGAACACGTGCTGCTGGCCGCCACCGCGCGATCCGTACCGGCCTCACTGCTGCACCAGGCCCTGGAATGGCCCGACCTGCGGTCGACGATGCGCGACATAGGCGGCGGTCCGACGCACGTGCAGATGCTGATCCGGCTGGGCTACGGCCCGGCCGGACCGGCCACTGCGCGCCGGCCGCCGCGGGAGACGTACGTGGACTGAACCCCAGGTCACCCAGTGGCCAGCGGCACACGCCATGCGAGGCGTGTGCCACCACCGGACGGTGAGTCGAGGGTCAGCCCGCCGCTCAGCTCCTCGGCCCGCTCCGCGAGATTCCGCAGCCCGCTGCGGCGGCCACCGTCCTTGGTGCCCACCCCGTTGTCCGCCACCGTCAGGGTCAGCTCACCCGAGCGGACCACGAGCGAGACGTCGGCGGCGGTCGCCTGCGCATGCCGTGCGACATTGGCCAGCGCCTCCCCGAGAACCGCGACCACATGGTCCCTGACGGGTCCCGGTACGTCGGTGTCGACCAGCCCTTCCATGCGCAGCGCCGGAGTGAACCCCAGCGTGGGGACGGCCTCCTCGATCACCCTGACGGTACGCACTCGTAGCCCCTGGACCGCAGGGCCTCCCTCGTGAGAGCGCAACCCGAAGATTGTGGAACGGATGATCTTGATCGTCTCGTCCAGGTCGTCCACCGCCCGCAGCAGCCGCTCGTTCGCCTCCGGGTGCTCCACGAAGCGCACCGCGCTCTGCAGCGTCATCCCGGTGGCGAAGAGCCGCTGGATCGCCAGGTCGTGCAGGTCCCGGGCGATCCGGTCCCGATCCTCGTACAGGGCGATCTGCTCCGCGTCACGGCGCCTCTCGGCCAGCTCCATCGCGACCGCGGCCTGCCCGGCGAAGCCGAGCAGCGGTGCCGCCTCGGCATGTGTGAACGCGGCTGCCCCCTCGATCCGGGCCAGCAGCAGAACACCCCGGACGCCGTCGCTGGTCCCCATCGGCACTGCGACCGCCGGGCCGAGTCCCGCCCAGCGCGGCGGTCCCGCAGTGATCCGCGGGTCCTTCGCAACGTCGGCGCTGGTGATCGTCTCCGAGGCCGCGATGGCGGCGCCCACGAACGAGCCCTCGCGGGGCAGCACCAGCCCGCGATGGGCCTGGGCGTCTGTGCCCGTGGCCAGGGCCACCTGGAGATCCTCGGACCCGTCGAGAGGCACCGCCAGGACGCCCAGATCCGCGCCGAGGATGGCCCGGGCGTGGTCCACGATCAGCTCCAGGACCCGTGTCTCGTCGATCCCGGACAGCAGGCTGCTGGTGATCGCCGCGTTCGCCTCCAGCCATCGCCGGCGCAGCTGCGACTCCTCGTACAGCCGAGCGTTCTCGATAGCCACCCCGGCCGCCACCGCGAGGGTGGACAGCACCGTCTCGTCCTCGCCGTCAAACTGCTGGCCGCCCCGCTTCTCGGTCAGGTAGATGTTGCCGAACACCTCGTCCCGCACCCTGATCGGCACCCCCAGGAACGAATGCATCGGCGGATGATTCGCCGGAAAGCCGTACGACGCCGGATGCTCCGAGATCTCCTCCAGCCGCAACGGCTCCGGGTGCCGGATCAGCTCCCCCAAAATCCCGTGCCCCGACGGCAGCGGACCGATCGCCTCGATCTGCTCCTCGGACACCCCGACCGGCAGAAACTGCGACAGCCGCTCCGACTGCTCCTCATCGATCACCCCGAGCGCCCCGTACTCGGCGTCCACCAGCACCACAGCCGCCTCGACGATGCGCCGCAGCACCTGGGGCAGACCCAGCTCCCGCCCGACCGACAGCACCGCCTCCAGCAGACTGTGCACCCGGTCCCGCGTACCGCGCACCGCGTTGATCCGGACCTGCAGTTCCTCCAGCAGCTCATCCAGCCGCAGCCGAGGCAGATGCTCACTGTTCCCGACGCTGCCCTCGCCCACCGGATCCTCCGCACAGGCTCGCCAGACCGCACACGCATACTCCACAGTAGCCACGCACTGGACCGCAGCAGTCGGTCCCTGATCACCTGCACCTCGGGGAACCGGGCACGCCGGGCTCTCTGATACCTGCCCGGGCCTGCTGCGCCTTGGGGCTGCGAAAGCCGGCAAACAGTTGCCCCTCCGTCCCCGGCACCTGGGCCGACCGGCCCTGTGGCACCGAACCCACGCGCAGACAAAGCTGGTAGTGACTGCGAAGCTGACCAGGAGTTCTGTTGTCACCAGTGTCAACATGCTCGACGGCAGGAGGTCGACGGTAGTGAACGAGAACACGGCACCGTCCGACGGACGAACCGGGACGCCATCCCGCCAGGCCGACCTGGCCAGGCGCATCGCGGTGCGGTGCGAGCAGCTCGGGCTCACTCGGGAGGAAGCGGCGAATCGGGCCGGGATGTCCCCGCGCTACCTCCAGCAGGTGCTGGACAGCGGAGCCGACTTCGACCCCGCCGGCCTGCTGCGGCTGGCCGTGGCACTGGAGATGACCTATCGAGAACTGCTGGAAGGCCCCGCCACCCCGCCCCCCGGACAAGCGCCGGCAGCCGACCACCCGATGCTCATGAAACTCACGACCCGCGAATGCTGGGACCGGCTCGACACCCACGGCATCGGGCGGGTGGCACTGTCCGTCCGCCCAGGGCCATCCGTCCTCCCGGTCAACTACACCGTCGACGGCGGCACGGTCGCCTACCGCACCGACCCCGACGGCGCAGCGGCCGCCGCGCCGGGCGCCGAGGTCTCCTTCGAGGTGGACCACGTGGATGAGCACCTGCGTACGGGCTGGAGCGTCCTCATCGTCGGAACGGCCGAACACGTCACCGATCCCGACGCCGTGCAACGCCTCACGGAGCGGGCCGGCACCAAACCCTGGGCGGGCGGCAGACGCGACCTCTGGATCCGCATCGTCCCCGCCGACATCACCGGCCGCCTCATCCGGACCGTGTGACGCCGCCGAGGCCAGGGGTACCGACATAGTCCGGGCGACGACGAGCAGTCCCAGCCGCTCAGCCTCGGCGCGGGAGACGGGGTGGATGGATACCCGAATACCTGCAAGCGGAGTAGGCGTCCTGACTTCGACAAAGTCTGGCCAGGTCCACCCCGCGCAGCACGATAACCTCACGCCATACCGGCTCTCGGCCACACGCCGCGCCAGTACGATCCCCTACGTCTCCAGACGCGCCCGCAGCTGCCCGGGCCAGCCGGAAGGAACCGGCGCGAGCGCCCTCAGCGGGGCCGACTGACCAGCCCTTCGGGAACTGATTTTGAATCAGCCGGGAACACTCACCTCGCGCATGCCATATATCGCAAGGTTCAGCGGATTGTGTCGGTTGACCGATGTACCGGGTGCGTCGGTCTGCGGTACGGACATCTGGCTCGGGCGCCGTGCGGTTCGCCTTCCGCGAGGCCGAGGCGCGCAGCTGTGCCCTGGACGCGCTGCGGCCTGCCGCATCCCGGCCCAAGAACATGCCGACCACTCGCTCATCGCCGACGATGCCTCACGGGCACATGAGGAACAGGCCTCGACCGTCTCACCGAGATGCTGCGCGGGGCAGTGCGGGACCATCCCCACGTCGAGGTACACCGTCGGCCGGTCGAAGGCCCCGCCCACATGGTCCTCCTGGACGCCTCGGCCGATGCCGACCTGATTGTCGTCGGCGCTCCGCGGCGGCACGGCCACTTCGGCGTGCAGCTCGGCAGGGTCGCCCACGCCCTGCTGCATCACTCCCAGTGCCCGGTTGCCGTCATCCCGCAGTGAAGTGAGAACGGCGGATGTCGCAGTGAGAATGTCGCAGTGGACATGGGAGTACGAGGGCTACGCGGCCCCGCTGCCGAACGGTTGGGCGAATCGCCGTGCACGCTCGGTAACGGCTGCTTCGCCACCGGTGGCGCGGTGCGGGGGCGACGCCTGGCCGCGCCGAGGCGCCGCCCGTGCGGAGCGTCGAGCTGACATCGGGCGAGGCGCTGGAGCTGCTGGGCGGTGTGGCCTGGGGGCGGGTGGTGTTCTCCGAACGCGCGCTGCCCGCCGTCCGACCCGTCAACCACATCCTCGACGACGGGCACATCATCATCCGCGCCCACTCCGGCGCCGCGATCCTGGGCCCGGCCGGTGCCGGTACGGTGGTGGCGTACGAGGCGGACCGGATCGACGACGCCGACAACACGGGCTGGAGCGTGATCGTTACCGGCACGGCCACCCTGGTACGCGACGCAGAAGAGCTGGCCCGCTCCCTGCTGTACCCCTGGATCATTGACGCCGGAATGGAGGACGTCGCGCGGATCGGCACCGACATCGTCACCGGTCACCGGCTGGTGCGCGGTCCCCGGTGAGGATCTCCTGCCGGATGGTCCCCGGTGAGGATCTCCTGCCGGATGCGACGGCGTACCTCGTTCGTGAGCCGCTCCAGCCGCTCGGAGGCGGTGGCGCGCGGTGCCACGGGGGCGCGCAGGGCGCGGGCGGCCGTCGGCAGGCCGGCCAGGTCGGCGGTGAAGACATCCCGGGTCCCGGCGAGGGGCGGGCGGGGCCCAGTCCGGCGCCCGTCCGCCATTACGGTCCGCAGGAGCGGCTCGGCTCCGGGCGGCACCGGCTCGTCGCGCAGGCCGATGACATCCGCGCACCCGGGGCGGCGGAAGACCTGCTTGGCGCCCGGGCTGGTCACCTTCGCCGACGACAGCTTCATCAGCGGGCGGCCCTGGTAGGCGACCAGCTTGTACGCCGAGTCCAGGTAGGGGGCGTCAGCCGACACCCCGACCTTGGTGCCGACGGCGAAGACGTCGATCGGCGCGCCACGGTGCAGGAGACGCTCGATGGCGAACTCGTCCAGGCCGCCGCTGGCGACGATCCGCACATCCGTCAGCCCCGCTCCGTCCAGGATCCGCCGGGCGGCCACCGCGAGGGCCTCCAAATCGCCGCTGTCCAGCCGGATGGCGCAGCCCGGGCCACGGTTCAGGTCGCGCAGCACCCGCGCGGCGGTGTGCACGCCGGCCTCCGTGTCGTAGGTGTCGACCAGGAAGGTCACCGGCCCCGGGTGGGCGTCGGCGAACGCGCGGAACGCGGTCTCCTCGTCCGGGAACGCCTGAACGTACGAGTGGGCCATGGTGCCGACCGCGGTCAGGCCGTACGTGGCGGCCGCGGCCACGTTGCTGGTCCCGGCGAATCCCACCAGGGCGCCCAGTCGGGCGGCCTGCTCGCCCGCTTGCGGGCCGTGGGCGCGGCGCAGCGAGAAGTCGATCACGGGCCGACCGGCGGCGGCGATGACGCACCGGGCTGCCTTCGACGCCACCGCGGTCTGGTGGCTGACCAGGTTCAGCAGGTACGTCTCGACCAGCTGCGCCTGCGGCAGCGGCGCAGTGACCTCCACCAGAGGCTCCCCGGCCAGGACGATCCGGCCCTCGGGGACGGCCCGCACCTCTCCGGTGAAGCACAGGCCAAGCAGGGGCGCGAGATCGGCCTCCGGCCGGTGGAGCGCGTCGGCGAAAATCCCGACATCCCGGGCGTCCACGTGCAGTCGCTCCAGGTAGTCCAGGGCCGGTTCCAGGCCGGCGGCGACCAGAAAGCCCCGGTTCGGCGGCAGGTCCCGGACGAACAGGCTGAAGGTCGCGGGCCCGGTCATGCCCGCCCGCAGGTACGAGTGGACCATGGTCACCTCGTACAGATCGGTCACGCATGCGTCGGACATGGCGATCTCCGGCGAGTACTCAGTAGGGCAGCCGACGGCCGGACGGCGTCCGCCGGTCCATCGGCCGCGGCTCGTGAGGCGGAAGGGTCGCCTTGACGGGCTGGATACGTATCACTACGGCCCACCTCCTCCTCGACGGTCGCAGCGAGCTCATCGCTCACGTCACGACCGTGTCTCGCGTCCCAGCCTCTCGCCTTATCCCTGGTGCTGGTATGGGGCGATGGTCCCCCCGTCCATGGTCGCACCGGTCCCGGGTGGAAGGGGCCGACCCGCCGCATGGCGCCCGGCACCCAGCGGCGCCAGGCTGGAAAACGAACCACCGGCGGAACCGAGACCACCCGGAGGCGAGGATGACGCATCCGCACGGGCGTCGGCCGATCGTGGTCGGCGTCGACCCCGACCCGGCTCGGCGGGTCGCGCTGGCCTGGGCGGCCGACGAGGCGCACCGGCGCCGTCTGCCGCTGCGACTCGTGCACGCCCAAGGTGTGCCGACGGCCGGTTACCGCACGACGGAGCCGCACCCCTCATGGGAGGAGTGGAACGCGTCCTTGCACGCGTCCGGTGAACGCGCACTCCAGGAGGCGGTCACTTTCGTCGAGGCCCGCCACCCCAGCGTGGAGGTCTCGGCGCTGCTCGCGGAGGGCAACACGGCGTGGGTCCTGCGCGAACAGGCCCAGGACGCCGCGGCAGTCGTACTCGGCTCCTGGCACCTGACCTTCCAGCAGGAGCTGTTCACCTCCGCCGCGGTGTCCCTGCCGGTGATCGCGCACGCCCGCTGCCCGGTGGTGGTCGTCCGCGAGGCCGAACACCTCACCCAGCAGCCCCCGTTCTTCGTCGTCGGCGTCGACGGCAGCCGTGATTCCGCCACCGCGGTCGACTACGCCTTCGACGAAGCCGCCCTGCGGGGCGCCGCCTTGCGGGCCCTGTACGTGTGGCACCCGCCGCTCCTCGGGGTCCTGGACGAGCACGCCGCGGAGCAGGAATGCCGCAGACTGCTCTCGGAGACGGTGGCCGGCCGCGGCGCCGCCCATCCCGACGTGGAACTGCACCACGAGGTCGTCCACGGCCACCCGGTGCAGGCCCTGACCGAGGCGTCGGAGCACGCCCTCGGCCTGATCGTCGGCACACGCGGCCACGGCGGATTCACCGGCATGCTGCTGGGCTCGGTCAGCCAGGGCGTCTTGCATCACGCCCGCTGCCCGGTCATCGCCGTTCCCCATCCAGATCTGGAGGGCGAGTAGGTACGTGCACGGACGGGCGCCGACGCCTGTGGCCTATGCGTGTTCCAGCCACTCGCGCGACGCTGAAGGGGAGGACCGACGGAGCGCCGCTGAAGTCAGGAGCTGGTCATGAGCACTTCTCTCGCACCCACAGCACCGGCTGACGTGGCCCGCGCGGTGTTCGAGGCGCTGGCTGTCGGTGACCTGGACCGGATGAGCGAATTCTCCCACGAGGAGGTCGTCGTGGATTTCGTCCCCATCGGTGAGCTGCGCGGGCCGGCGGCCGTACGAGCGTTCTTCGCGCAGCTGCGCGCTGCCGTCCCGGATTTCTCGATCACCGTGGAGGACGTCATCGGCGACGGTCACGGCGCGGCCGTCAAGTGGCGGACGACCGGCACGTTCGCCGGCGAGTCGTTCCAGGGCATCGAGGCCACCCACCGGCGCGTCGAGCTACGAGGCATCGACTTCATGGAGATCGACTCCGGACGCGTTCGTCGCAACCGAGTTGCCTATGACGGCGCCGACTTCGCCCGACAGATCGGGCTGCTGCCGCCCCGCGGCTCGGCCCCAGACCGTGCCATGCTTGCGGCTTTCAACGCCAAGACCCGCCTTGTCAGGCACTGGCACGACAGCAGGCAACCAGACCACCAGTGAGCCACTGCGTCACCCAACGCGGACTGGGCCCTGATCGTCGTCTCAGCATGATCGAGGAGGGAACGGAGGCCGGCGGCGCCGCCGGCCTTGCTCACCGTCCGGCCTTCGACGTCGGCCGCGGCGCTCGCCAAGGTCAGCGGCGACATCGCCCGCATCCCCACACAGGACCTGCGTACCGCCCCGGCGTTAACGCGTTCTTCTTCACCCCCGCCCGGGGCCCGCAGGCTGACCCGGGGCCCGCGCAGTGGCCGGCACGGGGCGGCGAACTCGACGACGGGTGCGGCGTGCGGCGGTGCCGGGTCCCGGGGCGTTCCCGCTACTGCCCGTGGTAGAGCCGGTCCAGGCTGACCAGGACCACCTCGCCGCGTTCCTCCGCCGCGCGCAGTTCGGGGCCGAAGCCGGCGCCGCTGTAGCAGGCGGAGCCGGCCTGGCTGACATCTTCACCGCGTGCGTCGAGCAGGGTCAGAATGTGACGGAGCCGTTCCTGGTGGTGGACGTCCATGACTTCGTTCCAGCGCGCGAGCCCGACCGACAGCAAGATTCCGGAACGGCCGCCTGCCCGGCCCGCGATCGTGGGGAAGGTCGCCGGGGCCGCGAACCTCAGGGCCCAGTCCCGGCAGATCTGGGCGAAGTGCGGGCCGACCACCCAAGAGTCGAAGACGGTGCGGGACCGCCTCCACACCTCGGCGACGCCTCCTGCTCCAGCGCCGACCGGTTGGGCCAGGCGACAGCGTGGTCGAAGGCGAGCAGCGTCAGGTTCGGCCGGAAGGTGTCGGGCTCACCGTGCAGCAGGCCGCGGTCGTGGAGCAGCGCGAGGGCCCGGGATACGTCGGGCAGGGGGCGGTCCAGGCATTCGGTGACCTCACCGCGGATCGAGCACCCCGAGGCGATGGCGACCAGCGCAGAGTGGCACAACGCACGGTCCCAGTGATCTGTCTCCTCCTCCAGCAGATGACGGGCCTCTCCCAGAACAAGGGCGTACGGGGATTGAGGGCGGTCCGGCACACCCAGGCGTCGAAGTCGTCCACACCGCACGGGGCGTCGTCGGACCCGAAGTCACGCCGATAGGCCGGGGTTCCCCCCACCACGGCGTGCACCAAGCAGCGCCAGATGGGGATCGTCGATGTCCCACAACCGCGCGGCCTGCCGAAAGTCCAGCGGACCCACGACCAGCTCCAGGCCGGCCAGCTCGCGCAGCGGCGAGGAGCTGCTGAACAGCCTGCTCATGACGGAGGCGGCGCTGCCGCTGAGCAGCAGGCGTGCGCGGTTGTGCGGCGGCCCATCCTGCAGGCGGTGGTAAGCGCTCTGGATGACGGAGGGCAGCGCGGGGCTCTGCCGCACCAGGTCGGGGAACGCATCCAGGACCGCCGGCAGCGGCCTCTCGTCCCCGAGGGCGAGCAGGGCGTCAACAGCTTCCTCCCAGCGCCGCCAGCGGCCCGGCCGCGCAGCGCCGGTGTGCCGGGCGAGTTCGTCGCCGAGGCGGTGCAGTGACTCCGCCTCGGTGGCTTCCTGCGCGCCGAAGTAGAAGCCTCCGGTGGCCTTGGCCAGTGCTTCGAGCAGGTAGGTCTTCCCCTGCCTGCGCCGTCCGGAGACGACACCGAGCGTGGGCCCCGGCTGCGGGTCGCACGCGAAGGCCACAAGGGCCTCCCACTCGGCCTCGCGGTCGAACATCGCCTCCGGTTTGGCGTAGTGGGCGGCATCGGATCGCTGCACGGGCCGCTCCCATCGCTCGGTATGGCCGGACCGCGTAGTGTCCGGAACGCCTCCCGGGCTACAGCCTGTAAGCACGGCCCTGGTGGCGCCATTCGTCCACATCCGGTGACAGCCCCGCGTCCATCGCGCGGATGCAGGGGCGGCCGATGTGGCGCGTACATCACCCGCCGTACCCCGTGCCGGACGGCCTGGACGCCGACCTCCCGCAGGCTCGCGTGGCTGCCCACGCCGCCGCGGAACCGGATCGGGAGCCAGGCCTTCAGCCGCCCGGGCGGGTCGGCGCCGGGACTGCCGTCGAAAGCGCCCCGGTGCCGGACAGCCCGAGTCAGGGGTCCGAAGGTCCCGGGTACGCCGCGAATGGCCTTCATTCCTTGATCAGCGGCGACTGAGCCGGCTGGAACGGGGCCGGGGCCTTGCGGGCGGCGTCGACAATGGCGGCCAGGTCCACCAGTTGCTGGGTCAGCCGCCAGAACAGGTCGTCGAAGGAGACCATGCCGACGAGCCGGCCCCCGGCCACGACGGGGAGGTGACGCGCCTCGATCGACCGCATGGCGTGCAGGGCGGCCGGCATGGGTGTGTCGGCCTCGACGGTCACCGGGTCGGTGGACATGACCATGTCCACGCGGGTCTCCGGCGACAGGCCGTTCGCCATCGCGCGTACGACCAGATCGCGGTCGGTGACGACACCGATCACGTGGTCGTCGTCGTCCACCACGGGCAGGGCCCCGACCCGGGCGTGGTCCATGTGCCGGGCCGCTTCTTGCAGTGAGGCCGTCGGTGGAACACTGGCCGGCGGGGTGCTCATCGCGGATGTGATCACCATGGTGGGGGTTCCTGCCTCTCGGAGATGGGGCGGCGGCCCGGCGCCCGTGAAGGAGCGAGCATGTGGCCGCCGGCACCATGGGGCCGTGCCTTCACGCATGCCTTGGACGACATGTCTTGGGCCAGGAAAAGGTCGTGTGCCAGCCGCGCGGGCCCCCGCACGGCCTGTTCCGCCTCCTCCGTGTCCTCCACCAGCATCGCTCCGTCCAAGGAGTGTCCGCTGGAGCCGAACGGCCCCATTGCGCGGCATCCGGATTCTCGGAGGAACACCACGCCGACACCGCGAGGGCGAAGTACGGCGCGTAGATGATGGCCATCACCGTCGCGACCGACACGAGGCACGCGAGAAAGGCGACCACGGCGGGCACATACAAAATCGCCCGCGCCGTGTCCTCGAATACATGCGAAGACACCCTTTCGGGCCCTTTCGGGTCCTGGCCGCCGCCGGCACTGTGCTCCTGACCGCGCTGCTGGTCTGGGGTCCCTTCCCGGTCGACATGATCGGGGCGGGCGTCCGGGTGGGCAACACCACCCCGCCGTCGGTCGCGCTGCTGGCGTTCGCCGCCGCCGAGACCGGAGTGCTGCTCACCGTCGAGCCGGCCCTGCAACGCATGCTCGCCAGCCCCTCCCGGTAGCGGCGGGTCTCCCGCCTCAACCGCGCAGTCATGACGGTCTACTTGTGGCAAGTGGTGCCGGTGATCGTCGTGGCCATCACGCTTTACCCCACTGGAGTCATGCCCCAGCCGGGCATCGGGTCGGTGCAGTGGTGGGCCCTGCGCCCAGCCTGGATCGGCCTTCTGACCGTCGTGCTGGTGCCGCTCACCGCCGGTGTCATGTGGGCGCAGCGACCGCTTCGCTTCCTGCCTGGGGGTGGGATCTGCCGGGTGGTGGTCGCCTGTGCTTCTGCTGTTCGGCCTCGGGGCCGCCGTGGCGGCGCTCGCCAGGATCGCCATCGGCGGATTCGCCCCCGCCGGGCATCTGCCTGTGCTCGCGCTGACGCTCTACGCTTGCGGCCTCATCGCCTCGCTGCTCTCCGGCGGCCCGCCGTCTTGTGGTGCCACCGCCGGTTCCCCGGCATCAGGGCACCGCGCCGCCGAATAATCACTCTTGGTGCGCCTGTCGCACCGTCGGCAAGCCCTGATGATGTGCTGACAAGACAATGATCCGGGCAGGAGGAGAGTCGTGGACACCGTCGCCCTCAGGCCCCGGATGGCACCGGGCCTGCCTTGGTCCTGCCGCCAGCCCGGTCCGTGCGCACGACGAGTCCGCCGTCACCCGGCCCACGTGGGCCCTCGCCGCCCGGCGACGGTGACGGCCGATGCCTGAGCAGCCGGAATCAGAGACGGCTCGTCGTGAGGGCTGGGAGGCGGCCCGTCTCGCGCGGCCGGGCCCTGTGTGGTGGCTGGGCGCCGGCCTTCTCGTGGCAGCCGCGGTCCTGGTCGCCGTTTTCCGGCGGCACGAACTGGCGCAGGCATACCACCTCATCTCCCGGGTGCGCCCGGGACAGCTGGTGGTTGCCGTGATGTGCGAGGCGCTGTCGATCGTGTGCTTCGCCGCCGTGCCGCACTGGCTGCTGCAGGCGGGCGGGGTGCAGTGGAGCCTGCGGCGCATGACAGCGATCACGGTGGCCGCCAACGCCGTGGCCGGCGCACTGCCCGGCGGAGCGGCCTTCTCCAGCGCCTGGGTCTTCCGGCAGCTGCGCCGCCGGGGCGTGGAACAGGTCCTCGCCGTCGCCGTGCTGGTCGTCGCCGGTGCGCTGTCGGCGCTCGGCCTGTTCGTCCTGATCGTGGCCGGCATGTTCACCGCGGGCTCGGCCGGGGCCGCTGCCGTTCTGCGCCCTGTGGCCGGTGTGCTGGTGCTGGCCCTCGTGATCGGTCTGGTGATCCTCAGCCTTTCCCGCTTCGCGGGCTTCCGCGGCGCGGTGCGGCGGGCCTGGACGGGCGCGGGACTGCGGTCCAGACGTGTCCAGCAGTTTCAGCAGGCGCTGGCGCGCCTGGTCGACCAGGCGCGGAGCCTGCAACCCGGCTTCCGACCGTGGCTGCGGCCGGCCGCGCTCGCACTCATGAACTGGTCCTTGGACGCCGCCTGCCTGGCCGCCTGCGTGTGGGCGCTGGGCATCGGCCTGCCCTGGCACGGGCTGTTGCTCGCGTACGCGCTCACACAGATCCCCGGCAGCCTGCGACTGACCCCCGGCAGCCTGGGTATCGTCGAGGCCAGCCTGTCTGCTCTGCTCGTCCTGTACGGCCTGCGGCCGGGACCGGCGATCGCCGCGACCCTCCTGTACCGCGCTATCAGCTACTGGGCGCTGCAGCCCATCGGCTGGGCGAGCTGGGTCGGCGTGACCACCCAGCGCTGCAACGCGACTCCCGGCAACCGAAGGTGGCGTTGGAGATCCCGGCAGCGATCCGCCGGGCCGCCTCCGGGGTGAGAGACCGGCGCCGCACGTGCCAGACCTCCGACCGGCGGGCACACCGCGGTACAGCGGCGGCCGCCCTCGTCCCAGCAGACACGCCCCACAGCCGACGCAACGGCATCGGGGCCGGCCCGCCCACCGCGGATGACGGCGGCGCCGACGATCCCGACGACGTCAGAGCCGGGACTCGCGGAGCGTGCGGCACGCACCGACCGGGGACAGCCGTCCGGCTGTCCCTCTGTTTCGCGGGCCTGTGAGGAGGGACGGAAGATGCCTCGAACCCTCGACGTCCAGGGCCCGCCGCCAAGGAGTGGAGGCTGCGGCTGTACCTCTGCGACCAGGACTCGGACACCACGGCGCGGGTGGTCCTGAACACCAGTGACAACGTGCTGGAGAGCCGCGCTGAGGCCCACCGGAACCGATACGGAACGGCGGTGCCCCAGATCGGCGACGAGTTCGCCGGCCGGTTGATCGCCCGGGTGCGGTCCGCGGCCAGGTCGTAGCGGCGGGCGGTGAGGATGCGCAGGTCGACCGATTTCGTCACCGGTCTGCATCGGGTGCAGGTCGCGGCGCATGCGGGCCTGGTCGGCGATGACGTAGGCGTCCTTGGCGTCGGTCTTGCCGTCGCCGCGGTAGGAGCCGGAGGCGTGGTGGACGGTGCGGCCGGGGATGTAGAGCAGGCGCTGGCCGCGGTTGACCAGCAGGGCGATCAGCAGGGCGGCTCCGCCGGAGTTGAGGTCGATGGCCCAGGTGACGTCCTCGCTCAGCTCCATGACGTCGCCGCAGTGCACCGGCGCCGACCGCCCCCACACGGCCAGTGCGTCGCCCCGGACTCGCCCGGCCAGCGGTCGCCAGCAGCCCCGGCTTGGCGTGTCATGGCCCGGCCTTACCGGGAGCGGTCCGTCTACAGGTCCTGGGAGAGCAGCAGTTCGTGGGCCAGCCGGGCGCCGCGGGCTGCCTCTTCCGCCAGGGGCACGTCCTGGGACGGGATCTTCTCCAGGCCCTGGGCGAGCGCCCGGATGGCCTCGGCCAGGGTTGCCACCTGCGATTCCAGCAGACTCAGCCGAGCCTCCGGGCCTCCTTCGTCGGGAGCGGTCGGGCGGGTTCCGGTGTCCGGCTGACGGGAGTGGTTCTGGGTCATCGTGGGCCTCCGTACGAGGCTGTGATCGGCGGGCCGCTACTCGGCCGGCGTGATCAGGCCGCAGTGGCCGTCGTAGCGGTGGTACAGGACGTTGCCCCGTCCGGTGGCGTCGTCGGCGAAGAACACGAACGGGAATCCGGTGATGTCCAGGCGCTGTTTCGCCTCGGTCAGGGTCATCAGGGGTGCTGGGAGGTCGCTGACGGTCAGCGGTACCGCCATGTTGCTGGCGAGTCGCGGGTGAGGGTGTATCTGGGCGAGGCGGTAGCCGGTCGGGCCGGCCCGGTACAGCACGCTGTCCTCGCGGGTCCCGGCGTCGGTGAACAGGTGGAAGGCGTAGTCCATCGTCTCCAGTTCGAAGGCGGCCTCGTCCGGTGTCTCCTGGGCGAGGGAGAAGGACTTGTGGCGTACGACCTGGCGCTCTTCGGCCGGGCGCGGATAGTAGTCGGGGCGGTGGGTGGGTTCACTCCCGTGCCGCCACTCGTGCGGGCCCGGCAGGGGCATCGTGCCGCGGCGGGCCTCCCAGTGCTCTTCGAGCCGGGCCAGCTGTTCCGCGAGCCGGTCCTGGAGCAGGTCCACGGCCTCGGTGACGGTCTGGGCCGCGACGTGTGCCCGGGTGGGCCTGCCGTTGACGTCCAGGTTGGCCTGGGCGAGCGCCGGTCGTTCCATGGCGGGGTTCGCCATCCGAGTCAGTTTGACGCGGGCGAACAGGACCGGTTGCTGTGTCCGGTCGAGGAGTGCCCGCACTTTGGCCTCCGCGTACTCGGCCGCGTCCGGTGGCATCTGCCCCTGGGTCTCCACCTGGACTTCGGGAGCCTGCTGGGGTGCCGATCGCTTCATGGCAGCCTCCTGCCCTCGCAGTTTTCACTTTCCAGACTTATCACCCACCGGCCGTGCGTGGAGGGTCGAAGGTCCCGGGGCCGGGCAGACCGGGCCCCGGGACAGTTACCGCGCGGTGGCCCGAGGCGGGAAAGGGCCCGGCTCGGTGCCTTCGACGCTGCAGGCGGCGCGAAAAGCGTCGATCCTGGGAAGAGAGGAGCCCCATCTGTGGTCCGCGGCCGTCCCATCGACGTTCGAGAACAGCACGGACGAAGTCACCGCTCAGAGGGAGCCCGTCCAGGGCGCCGACGACTCCACGCGTGCGCGGCTGTGAGTTCTCGGCGGAGCAGCCGCGCGGCAGCCGGAGCGTGCAGGTCCCGCCGGGGCCACGCCGATCCGCAGCTGTCCGCTCTGGAGTGATACGCCGGCACCCAATCGCTGCGGTAGCGCAGGGAGAAACCCATCCATCAGCGGGAGACGACGACAGATCTCCACGGCGCGTCCGCTGCGTGGGGCGGTCTCGAGGCGCCATTGACCTATCGGTCGACCGCTCCTTCGTCCCGAGGAGTACACCATGCATGGCAGCCCGCACATCGTGAGCGATGCGATGACCCGGACTGTCGTTGCGGTCGGCCGCGACGCCACGTTCGAGGAGATCGTGTCGACCACGGAGCAGTGGAAGGTCAGTGCCCTGCCCGTACTGGGGGGCGAAAGCCGCGTCATCGGCGTGGTTTCCGAGGCGATCTGCTCCCCGCGGAGGAATGAATACCGGGACAGCGGCCCCTCTCGCCCGGAGCAGCTGCGGCGTCCGGCCGCGCTGGGCAAGGCCGGTGCGGTGACCGCCGAGGAGCTGATGTCCGCGCCGGCGGTCTGCGTGCACCCTGACGCCACGCTCTCCCAGACCGCCCGTGCGATGGCGCAGCACACAATCAAGCGGCTGTCCGTCATCGACAGCGAGGGCAGGCTGTGCGGCATCGTCAGCCGCGGCCGGACGAGGAGATCGCGGAGGAGGCGCGCCGCGAGATCGTCGCCCACCTTTTCCCCGGCGACTGCCCCTCGTCCAGGCGGGCCTTTCGGCCTGTGCCCTGCCGACGCATCCAGGAAGGACGCTGGTCCGCGTTATACCGTCTGCGGCGGGAGGTGGCCGGAATGGCCGTGATCGTTGCCATCCTCCTCGTGGTGCTGGTGGCCAAGTGTGTGCGAGGGCTGTCGACTGCTGCTCGTGTCCGGCGAGCGTCCTCCCCGCCCCGAACCAGCTCCGGCAACCTCGTGCAGGAGGAGACCGAGAAGCTGCTCGGTCGGACAGCAATCCGTGCCGCGTACGCCCCAGTGCTGGAGGAGGCGCGGGACTTCGCCGTTCAACGGCATCCGGGACTCACGGTCATCGCCGAGATGGCCGACGGCTCCCCGGCGGACGTCCTGCGGGCTCGGGCACCGGGCACCGGGTAGTGCCATGGTGGTGTCGGCTCACGGCACCGTGGCATTGTGCGGGATCTGTTCAGCCGCGAGTCGGTGGGGCTGCCACTGGTCGCGCACGCACCGGGCCCGGTCGTTGTGGTCCGGGAGCCCGAGCCTGTGACGCACACCGCGGCTCATGTCGTCGTGGGCGTCGATGGTTCTGCCCTGTCGACGGAGGCGATTCGGTTCGCCTTCGAAGAGGCCGCCTTCCGCGACGCCCGCCTGATCGCGGTCACCGCCTGGCAACCGTCCTACCGTCCTACCCCCGCGATTTCCCTTCGGAAGAGGCGGTGGAGGAAGGTGTGCCGCGGGTGCTGGCGGAGTCCACGGCGGGCTGGCAGGAGAAGTACCCCCAAGTGGAACTCCGGCACGAGGTCATCCGCGGGCACCCGGTACGGGTACTCAGCGACGCCGCCCAGTGGGCGCTCGCACTGGTGGGCAGCCGCGGGCTCGGCGGATTCTCCGGTCCGCTGCTCGGCTCGGTCAGCCAGGGCCTCATGCACCACGGCCCGGTTGTCGTCGTACCATACCAAACCGGGGACCCGCCTGACCGCCCACGAGCGCAATCCGACGAACTCGTGGCCTTTCCGCTTGGAAGCTGGGGGTGCCGTTCCAGCCGGAGCTGGGAATGGGGGCGCTGGGCGAGGACGGCGTCCGCGTGATCAACGATGAGGTGGTGCGCACCGCGCGTGTCACCCGGGAGGAGCTGGCGCGGGTCGAGGCCCGCGAGCGCATGGTGCTGGAACGGCGGGCCTGGCGGTACCGGGGCGAGCGGGAGCCGGTCCGGCTCGAGGGCCGGACAGTGGTGATCGTCGACGACGATGTGGCCACGGGGTCGACCGCGCGGGCGGCCCGCCGGATCGCCCGTGCCCGGGGAGCGGCGCGGATCGTACTGGCGGTCCCCGTGGCACCGCCGGGGTGGACCGCGCGGCTGGGCGGAGAGGCCCACGAGCTGATCTGCCTGGACACACCGCGGGACTTCCACGCGATCGGCCAGTTCTACGCCCCGGCGCCACAACCGAGGTCCGAAGGGACCGGGACGGCCGGGCCCTTTGACCGTGACCGCGTGGCCCGAGGCGGGAAGCGGCCCCGGCTCGGTGCCTTCGACGCTGCCGACGGCGCGAAAAACGTCGATCCTGGGAAAGGAGCCCAGTCTGTGGTCCGCGGGTTCCACCACGTTCGAGAACGGAACGTGCGCAGTCACCGCTCAAAGGGAGTCTTCCGGTGATCACATCAGTCCGCCTGCCCGGCCGGTGCCTGACGCGGTCGGCCAAACCGGGGCCTCCGCGTGAGCCGCCTCCCAAGCCGCCGTCGGCGTCTCAGGCCCCGTCCTGGCGGCCATGGCTGATCCCCGTCGCCATTATGATCACGCTACTCGTCGTGCTGGGCCGCATCGCTCCGTCCCGGCAGGGCGCCTCGCTCTCGTACAGCGAGTTCCTCGGCAAGGTGGGCGCGGGCCAGGTCAAAACCGTCGTGGTGCCCTGACGGCTAGCCTGAATGCATGTGCGGGGACCGAGCCACGTCCCGAACCAGGCGCGCACGCTGCCCCACCCATCGGTGGTCATGGCCGTGACCAGTGCCGTCGCGCTTGCCGCACCCACCGCTGCTAATTCCCCCGACATGTCCAACGCCGTCCCCTCCCTCGCGTACGACCATGACGAGGTCCATCCATCCCCTCGTTCTGCCTCAGTCATGGGCTTAGAGCCGCACTCGGCGTATTCGCAGCGATATGGGTCTGAAAGCTGACCTTTCATGGAAGATCATTATATGACGAGGCGAAACATGTCGGTTCGGTCACCTCAATCTTCCCTCATGGTGTGGATGCGTGGATCGTGGCCGCTTGTTCGCCGCCGGTGGGCTGCCAGGGCTGCCACCGCCTCGGAGAGAGCGCACCTGAATGACAGGGACCACGAAGGACACGCTGCCCGCCGTCACGGACGGTCCGGGAGTCGGCGCCGCGCCCGCCGAACCCGGTGCCCCGGTGCAGGGCCTCGCGCCGGGCGAGGTGTTCGGCGCGCTGGGCGGCTCTCCCCGGGGCCTGTCCGGGCAGGAGGCGCGAGCCGGGCAGGAGCGCTACGGTCCGAACGAGCTGCCGGCCCCGCGGAAGAAGGGCTTGTGGCCGCGGTTCGCGGCACAGTTCACGGACCTGTTCGCAGTGGTGCTGCTGATCGCCTCCGGCCTGACCTTTCTGGCGTACGGCCTGCAGCACCCCCGTGACGTGGGCAATCTGCAGCTGGCGCTGGCGATTCTGGCCGTCGTGGTGCTCAATGCGGTGATCGGCTTCACCCAGGAGTACTCCGCCGAGCGCACCGCCGAATCGCTGCAGGCGATGGTCCCGCACACCTGCAGAGTGATGAGGGGCGGAGAGCGGCAGGAACTGCTGTCCCGCGACCTCGTACCCGGCGATCTTGTCGTACTCGATACCGGGGACGCGGTGCCGGCGGACTGCCGGCTCGTCGAGGTGCACGGGATGTCGGTGAACAACGCGGCGCTGACGGGGGAGAGCGCCGCTGCCGGGCGGACCGCCGACGCGACATCGACGACCACGGTGCTGGAGGCTCGGAACTGCGTGTTCATGGGGACCACGGTCCTCACCGGTACCGGGAAGGCCGTGGTGTGCGCGACCGGGGCGGAAACCGAGTTCGGGCGGATCTTCCGGCTCGCGGACTCCGCGCCGCAGCAGAAGACCCCCCTGCAGCGCCAGGTCGCCTCCATGGCCCGGCGAGTGGCGGCGCTGGCCCTGGTGATCGGGGCCGTGGTGCTGGCGGTGCGGCTGCCCAGCGGACAGCCGCTGATCTCGTCGTTCGTCTTCGCTCTCGGCGTGATGGTCGCCATGGTCCCCGAGGGGCTTCCCGCGACGCTGTCGGTGTCGCTGGCGATCGGCGTACGGCGGATGGCGCGCAGGAACGCCCTGGTCAAGCAACTGTTGGCAGTGGAGGCGCTCGGGTCGACCACGGTCATCTGCACGGACAAGACCGGGACGCTGACACAGGCCGAGATGACCGTCACCCGGCTGTGGGCGGGCGGTGCATTGCACGCGGTCTCGGGCGTGGGATACGCCCCCGTGGGCGAGGTGGAGGAGGCCGGATCCGTACGGGAGCTGCTGCGGGTGGCCGCGCTCTGCGGGAACGCCCGGCTGCTCGCCGCGTCGGAGCAGGACGGCTGGCGGGTGCTCGGTGACACTACCGAGGGAGCGATCATGGTCGCTGCCGCCAAGGCCGGGCTGGACCTGACCATGGAAGAGGCCACCGCGCCACGCATGGCGGAGTTCCCCTTCGACCCGGTCCTGAAGCTGATGAGCACCGCGCACCGCCACGCCGACAGCAACTGGCGCGTCTACGCCAAGGGCGCTCCTCAGGAACTGCTGGTCCGCTGCACCCACATCGAGTGGAACGGCGAGCGCCGCCCGCTGACCGACCAACTGCGGGCCACGGTCACCGCCGCCAACAACGACATGGCATCCAAGGGCCTGCGGGTCCTGGCCGCCGCATGGCGCTCGACGCCGGGGCAGCCGCGCTCGCGGGAGGAGGCCGAGACCGGGCTTACCTTCCTAGGGCTGACCGGCATGCTCGACCCGCCCCGGCCGGAAGTCGCGGACGCCGTACGCGCCTGCCGGCGGGCCGGCATCCGGATCGTGATGGTGACCGGCGACCACCCGCTGACCGCCGAGGCGATCGCCCGGCGCGTGGGCATCGTCCGGGAGCCGCACCCCGTGGTGGTCACCGGGGCCGAACTCGACGACATGGATGCCGCCGCGCTCGACGCGGTCCTAGCCGACCGGTCGGAGCTGCTGCTGTGCCGGGTCAGTCCCGAGCACAAGATGCGGGTGGTCGCCGCTCTCCAGCGGCGCGGCGAGGTCGTCGCGGTCACCGGGGACGGCGCGAACGACGCCCCCGCGCTGAAGCACGCCGACATCGGAGTCTCGATGGGCGCCACCGGGACCGATGTCGCCCGGGAGGCCTCGGTGATGGTGCTGATCGACGATTCGTTCGCCTCCATCGCCGCCGCCGTGGAGCTGGGCAGGTCGGTCTACCGCAACATCCGCAAGTTCCTGGTCTACCTGTTCAGCCACAACATCGCCGAGCTGGCGCCGATCCTGGCCGCGACCTTCGTCGGCTTCCCGCTGGTCCCGCTCATGGCAGTGCAGGTCCTCGCCATCGACCTCGGCTCCGACGTGCTTCCCGCCCTTGCCCTCGGCGCCGAGCCGCCCGAGCCCGACGTGATGGACAACCCCCCGCGCTCCCCGCGCGAGCCGCTGTTCTCCTCCGACGTCGTCCGCCGGTTCCTCTTCCTCGGCACCATCCAGGCGCTCGGCGTGTGCGCCGTGTTCTTCTGGCACATCCACGCCTCCGGCATCCCCTACGCGGCCTTCACCCCCGGAAACCACGTCTACCGGGAGGCAATCACCCTGACGCAGGCCGGGATCGTCGTCAGCCAGTTCTTCAACGCGCTGGCGGTGCGCACCGACCGGGAGAGCGTCTTCCGGGTCGGGCTGCTGTCCAATCCGCGGCTGATCGCCGCCGGCTTCCTGGGCATCGCGCTGATGGCGGCCATCAGCTACGCCCCACCACTGCAGGCCGTCTTCCACACCGCGCCGCTGTCCGCCGCCGACTGGGCGGTTCTGGCCGCGCTGGGCGCACTGCTGCTCGCGGCTGAGGAAACCCGTAAATGGGCGCTGCGCCGCCGTCATCCGGTACGGAAAGGGGAAAAGCGATGAGAGTCATCGTGGTGGGCTGCGGACGGGTCGGCTCGGATCTGGCCGTCCGGCTCACGGCTGAGGGCCACGACGTACGTATCATCGACCGCGATCCGAAGGCGCTGCGCAGGCTGCCCGCAGGCTTCACCGGCACGTTCCTGAGCGGCAACGGCTACAGCCGTACGGTCCTTCAGGACGCCGGTGTCGAGCACGCCGACGCATTCGTGGCCGTCACCTCGGGCGACAACACCAACATCGTCAGCGCCCGCACCGCCAAGGAGACCTACCGGGTCCCGCTCGTCCTGGCCCGGATCTACGATCCACGGCGCGCGGACATCTACCGCGAGCTGGGCATCCCCACCATAGCCAGCGTCCGCTGGACCGTGCATCAGCTTCACCAGATGCTGCTGCACCGGCATCTGACCCCGGAACTGAGTTTCGGCAACGGCGAGACCCTGCTGGTTCGCTCCACCCTGCCGGCCTACCTCGACGGGCGGCAGCTGTCCCAGCTGGAGGTCGACGGCGAGATCCGGATCGTCGAGGTCACCCAGGGCGGCCGGTCATTCCTGCCCACGAGCAGCACCCCGGCCCAGCCGGGCGACCTGATCACCTTCGCGGTGGCCGCCACTGCGCTGGGCAGGCTGCGCGGCTTTCTGGACAAGGAGCTCGGCACATGAAGGTCATCATTACCGGCGCCGGCCGGCTCGGCAGGCACACCGCCCAGGTACTCGCTGCCGCCCGCAACGAGGTCACCATCGTCGAGGAAGACGACGACGTGGTGGCCGCACTGGAGGGAGCGCTGCCCGTCCGCCTGGTGACCGGCGACGCCTGCGAGCCCGCCGTGCTGGAGGAGGCGGGCGTCCTGACCACCGATCTCGTCATCGCCACCACCGGCGACGACGAGGACAACCTCGTCATCAGCCTGCTCGCCAAACGCCAGTTCGCCGCGCCGAGAGTGGTGGCCCGGATCAACGATCCGGACAACACCTGGCTGTTCGACGAGCGCTGGGGCGTCGACGCCGCCGTACCAGCCGACGCCTCCCTCATCTCGCTCATCGAGGAGGCCACCAGCAGCACGGACACCGTCGCCCTGCTGCGGCTCAGCAAAGCGGGCGTCAACGTCATCGAGACCACCATCACCTCGCAATCCCGGGCCGTCGGCCACGCACTCGCCGACATCGCCGTCCCGGCCGGCACCGTCGTCGCCGCCGTCATCCGCGACGGCGAACCCGCCGCACCGGACGCAGGAATCCGGCTCCGTCCGGGCGACGAACTCCTCCTGGTCTCCCACTCCGCCACCGAGAAGGAAGTGCACGCGGCCTTCCAGTGACACGGACGGGGACCGGTCGGCCCACCGCGATCCGGCCATGGGCCGAGCGGCTCGGGTCGGCCCCGTTCGGCTCTGACGCGGGCCGCCGGGCGGTGGTGCACTATCAGCACATCCTCCGGGCCGCCCTCGCCCGCATCGGGCTCCTCGGCCTCCACGAGCTCGATCACGGTCTTTTCGACACCGAGCAGCCGAGTACATATCCTTGTAGATCGCACGCCGTATCCAGGTTCTTCCGTTTCGTTCTATCGCAAGCCGAAACGTACCCCGGGTACGGCGTGTTGTGTGTATCAGGCCTGGTCAACGACCCACGGAAACGACAGGGGAGCCGCATTTTCCCCTGTCACCATCCCGAGCCGCCGTCCGCATGGACATGGGACCTCAGGCCCCGGGACGGGGACGGTCGGCCCTGGCCGCGTCCGCGGCGGCGCGGCACCGTGGAGGTACGGCGATCCGGGAGGCGGTCACCATGTCTGAATACGCCGACGCGCGACCGATTGTCGTGGGGTGGACGGATTCCGGCGGGTCGCTCGCCGCGCTGCGGTGGGCCGTGTCCGAGGCACGCCTGCTTCGGGTGCCGCTTGTCGCGGTCCATGCCTGGGAGCCGTCCGACCGACTGCGCGCGCCGTATGCGACCTCTGCGACGCGCCGGACACCGGCCGAGGAGCGGGCCCGTGCGGGCCGGCTGCTGTACGCCGCCTTGTCCGTCGTACTCACCACGGATGCGAGGTACGGGCCGTGCTGGCCGAAGGCCGGCCGGTGCCGGTGCTGCTGCGGCACGCCGACGACGCCCTGCTGCTGGCCCTGGGACGCCGCCTTCCCGGGGCCGGCGCGCCACCCGGCCTGGGTCCGGTGGCCCGTGATTGCGTACGCAACGCCCACTGCCCGGTGGTCACCGTGCCGGAGCCTCGCACGACGCCGGCCCGGCGAGACCTTCCGTCGGCGACGTACCTGGAGACCACCCGTGCAGCCGGGTGAGAACTGCTGACACGGGGGGACCGAGTCCGAGGAGCTGACGATGGACACCCGTGGGTCGTCACAGGAGCATGTGGTCGTCGGAGTGGACGGTTCCAGGGGCGCCGAGCGCGCGCTGGACCAGGCAGTGGAGGAGGCGCGGCGCCGTGGGGTGCCGCTGGAGATCGTGCACGGCCTGCCCTGGGTACGGCACTTGGGTACCGGGCCGCATTACGCGGCGCCGTCGCCGCGCGGCGCCCGGGCGCTGGTGGAGTCGGCCGCCGCCCGGGCCACGGGCCTCGCACCGGAGCTGGAGGTGCTGGGCACTCCGGTGGCCGAGGACGCGGCGGCAGCGCTTGTGCGGCGGAGCCACCATGCCCACTGCCCGGTGGCCCTGGTGCCGGCCTTGAACGACGAGACGTACGACCTTCAGAAGGGCGGTGCAGCGCCATGACCAAGGTGCTGGTGGGATACGCGAGCGCCCATGGCTCCACCCGCGGGATCGCGGAGCGGATCGGCGCCCGGATCACTGGCCAGGGGATCAAGGCCGACGTCGGGTTCCTGGACGAGGTCGGGGACCCCGGCGCGTACACCGCGTTCGTGCTCGGCAGCGCCATCCACGGCCAGGCCTGGCTGCCCGGGGCCACCGGCTTCGTCCGGGCGAACCGGGAACTGCTCGCCGGCCATCCGGTGTGGATCTTCAGCGTCGGTATGCCGGGCGCCCTGCGCGGCCCGTTGAAGCCGCTGGCCGACAAGGAGGAGCCCAAGGTGATCGGCGAGGTCCAGGCCGCCGTGCACCCCCGCGGACACCGGCTGTTCTCCGGCGTCGTCACCCGTGACCAGCTGCCCTTCAAACTCCATGACATCCACGACGGCAACGACACCGGACCGCCCGGTGCGAGTGGAGGCGGTGCTGGACGCGCCACTGTCCCGCAGGCTGTGGCTGGTGAAGTGGATCCTGGTCATCCCGTACTACATCGTGCTGTTCTTCCTGTGGATCGCCTTCACCGTCGTCAGCGTGATCGTGTTCTTCGCGATCCTGTTCACCGAGCGCTACCCGCGGGCCCTGTTCGACTTCAACGTCGGCGTACTCCGCTGGAGTTGGCGGGTGGCGTACTACTCCTACGGCGCGCTCGCCACCGACCGCTACCCGCCGTTCAGCCTGGGCGAGGAGCAGGACTACCCGGCCCGGCTGGACATCGCCTACCCCGCGCGGCTGTCGCGCGGCCTGGTGCTAGTGAAGTGGTGGCTGCTGGCCATCCCGCACTACATCGTGGTCGGCTTCTTCCTCGGTGGCTTCCGCGACGGCTGGTGGTCCGGCGGGCTGATCTCCGCCCTCGCGATCATCGCCGGCTTCTTCGTGGCCTTCACCGAGAAGTACCCGAAGGACCTGTTCGACTTGGTCATGGGCCTCAACCGGTGGGTGCTGCGGGTCGCCGCCTACGCGGCGCTGATGACGGACGTCTATCCGCCCTTCCGGCTGGACATGGGCGGCAGCGAACCGGAGGAGCTGTCGTGATCACTCCCCTGGCCACCGCGTTCCTCATCGTGCACGGGCTGCTGCACCTGAGCGTCTGGGCGCCCGCGCAGTCCGGCCGGGAGGAGCCCTTCAACCCCCGCCACTCCTGGGCGCTCGCGGCGGTCCACGTCGCCGAGTTCCCGGCCGCGGCCGTGTCGGTGTCTTTCGCCTCGGACACGGCAATCCTTTACGCGCTCGCGGGCGCGGGCGTGGCGGCGGGCACCGGCTGGTGGGCGGTGGCAGCCTTCATGGCGGCTACCTGCGGGCTCACCCTGAAGGCGATCTGGTTCCACCGGCCGCTGGCCCTCGGGGCGCTGCTCGACACTGCGGTGATCGTCGCCGTGGCCCAGTCGTGGCACGGCTCGCTGTACTGACCCCATGCCGCCCGGCCGTATGAGCCGTAGACGCCCCGGAGACGATCATGACCCGTACGTTCAACGACGCCCCAGGCCTCACGCGCCCGGGCGGCCTCACCGAGGACGAGGCCGCCCGGCGGCTGACGGAGTGCGGCCCCAACGAGGTGGGCCGGCAGCGCCGGATCCCGCTGTGGTCGCGGATCGCCGCGCAGCTGCGCGACCCCCTGATCCTGGTCCTGCTGGCTGCCGTCGTGCTGACTGTGGCCACTGGCGACCACCCCGACGCGGTCGTGATCGCCCTGGTGATCGTGGTGAACACTACGGTCGGGGTGATCCAGGAGGTACGGGCCGACAACGCGGTCGCGGCGCTGTCCGTCATGACCGCCCCGACCGCGCGAGTGCTGCGCGACGGCGCCGAACGGGAGGTGCCGTCGGCGGCCGTGGTGCCGGGCGATGTGCTGCTGCTCGGCGAGGGCGACATCGTCCCCGCGGACGCGGACCTGTTTCAGGCGTCCGCCCTTCTCGTCGACGAGTCGGCCCTGACCGGCGAGTCGGTGCCGGTGGACAAGGACGCCGATGCCACCGACCGGAACGACGCCAATGCGGAGGCCGCACAGTTGCGGGCGGGCACGGTCGTCGTACGCGGCCGGGCGGTCGCCACCATCACCGCCACCGGGGCGCACAGCGCGCTCGGCCGGATCGCCGCCGCGCTGCAGCCCCGGCAGGAACTGACCCCGTTGCAGCGCCGGCTGGCCGGCCTCGGCCGGGCGCTGGCCCTGGTCACTGTGGTGCTGTGCCTGGTCGTCTTCGCTCTGGGGTTGGCCCGCGGCCAGTCTCTGGAGATCATGGCGGTGACCGCGATCAGCCTCGTGGTGGCCGCCGTCCCGGAGTCGCTGCCCGCCGTCGTCACCCTCGGGCTGGCGCTGGGTGCGCGGCGGATGGCCGCCCGCCACGCCGTCGTACGGCGGCTGCCCGCCGTGGAGACCCTCGGCTCGGTCACCATGCTGGCCACCGACAAGACCGGCACCCTTACCGAGGGCCGGATGGTCGTGGAGCGGGTATGGACCGCCGACGGCACGGCCACGCTCACCGGCACCGGATACGAGCCCGCCGGCCAGGTCCTGGCGGACCGGGCCGCCACCCGGGCCGTACGCGCGCTGCTCACCGCCGCGACGCTGTGCAACGACGCCTCGCTGCGGCCACCCGGGGACGGCGAGGACCGCTGGACGGCGCTCGGCGACCCCACCGAGGCCGCGCTGCTTGCCGCCGCGGCGAAGGCGGGATGCGACCGCGAGGAGCTGCTGAGCACCCGTCCCCGGGTCGGCGAGGCGCCGTTCGACAGCCTTCGCAAGCGCATGACGACCTGGCACCGTACGCCCTCCGGGCAGGTCGAGGTCTGCCTCAAGGGCGCGCCGGAGGCGGTGCTGGACGGCGCACCCCTGGATGAGAGCCCGGAGACCTTGGATCGTGCCCGCCGAGAGGCCGAGGTATTGTCCGCCGAGGGCTTCCGGGTCCTGGCCGTGGCATCGGCCGTCCGCGACGGCCTGCCCGCTGGGTACGAGGACGCGGAGACCGGGCTGCGGCTGCTGGGCCTTGCGGCGATCAGCGACCCGCCCAAGGAAGCCGCCGCAGCCACCGTCGCGGCCTGCCGCCGAGCAGGTATCACACCGGTGTTGATCACCGGCGACCATCCGGCCACCGCCCGCGCCATCGCCGCCCGCGTGGGCGTCCTCGGCCCGGAAGGCGACGGTGCGGTGGTCAGCGGCCGGGAACTGGCCGCCGGGCAGGTCCCGGACCCCACGCGGGTAAGGGTGTTCGCCCGTACCACGCCGCAGCAGAAGCTGGACATCGTGCAGGCATGGCGGGCCCACGGCGCGGTCACCGCCATGACCGGCGACGGCGTCAACGACGGCCCGGCCCTGCGACAGGCCGACATCGGCGTGGCGATGGGCCGCCGGGGAACCGAGGTCGCCCGGCAGGCCGCCGACCTGGTGCTCGCCGACGACGAACTGTCCACCGTGGTCTCGGCCGTGGAGGAGGGACGCCGGGTGTACGACAACATCCGGCGCTTCCTGCTCTACGCCCTGGCCGGCGGTGCGGCGGAGATCCTCATCATGCTGTTCGGGCCGTGGCTCGGTTTCGCCCTGCCGCTGCGGGCCGGCCAGATCCTGTGGATCAACCTGCTCACGCACGGCCTGACCGGCGTCGCCATGGGCGCCGAACCAGTCTCACCGAACGCCATGCGGCGTCCGCCGCGCCCGCCGCACCAGCACGTGCTTGGCGATGGGCTGTGGCAGCGGGTACTGCGCCTGGCAGCGCTGGTCACCACCGCGAGCCTCGCGGCGGGTCTGTGGGTCCGGCACTCCGGGCAACCCTGGCAGACCACCTTGTTCCTCGCTCTGCTGACCGCCCAGCTCGGCGTCGTACTCGGACTGCGCGAGCGGCTGTTCACCCGGGAGAACCCGTTCCTGCCCGCCGCCGTGCTGGCCTCGGTGGGCCTGGGCGCCGCCGCGCTGTACCTGCCGTTCCTGCAGACCGTGCTGAATACCTCGCCGCCATCCTGGCCCGGCCTGACCGCCGCCCTGGCGGCCGGTCTGGCGGGCTTCTGTGCCGCCCGCGCCGAGAACCGGTCCGCGCGGAGCGGTCCGCGCTGGCGCCGTGACGGCGCGGACCTCGAAGGAGCGCTGATCACACGGTCTCGGTTGCTCCGTTCGGCACGGGGCCGGGGATCGTCTTGGTGATGTCGACGGGTGGTGCGGGCGGGGGGTGCGGCCGCGGCCGTTTCCCGGGCGAGGAAGGCGCCGAGTTCGCCGACGGTGCTCATGAGGGGGGCGGGGAACACGACGGTGGTGTTCTTGTCGACGCCGATCTCCACCAGGCCTTGCAGATTGCGCAGTTGCAGGGCCAGCGAGTGGGCCATCATCGTGTCCGAGGCGTCGCCGAGCGCGGCCGACGCGAGCGATTCCCCCTCAGCATTGATGATCTTGGCGCGCTTCTCCCGCTCAGCCTCGGCCTGGCGGGCGCCATCGCCCGCTTCATGCTGTCCGGCAGTCGGATGTCCTTGAGCTCGACCAGGGTGACCTCGACGCCCCATTCGGCAGTCGCCACATCGAGAATCTCGCGGATGCCCAGGTTGATGCGGTCGGTCTCCGACAGCGTCTCGTCGAGCGTGTGCCGGCCGACGACCTTGCGCAGGGTGGTCTGGGCGATCTGATTGATCGCCGCGTGGACGTTCTCGATCGCGATGACCGACTTCACTGCGTCGACGACCCGGAAGTACGCCACCGCCGATACGTCGACGCTGACGTTGTCCCGGGTGATGATCCCCTGGGAATGGATCGACATCGTGACGATCCGCAGCGACACCCGGTGCAGGACATCGACGACCGGGATGATGAACCGCAGCCCCGGGGAACGTGCTCCGACGAGCCGGCCGAACCGGAACAGGACTCCTTGTTCGTACTGCTTTACGACCTTCACGGCCATGGCGAGAGCCACCAGGGCCAGGAGGGATGGTGCACATTCAGGCCGCTCGTGTGGTCATGGATCCGAGTGGGTTCTCCTGGTGGCGAAGCTGGTGCGGGCACTGTGCTCGACCGTCACCGCCTGGGCGCACTAACCGAAGTCGCTTGTGAGCTGTACCAGTTGAGCAATGGGAGTGTCGGCGATTGATGTACCTGGTGTCCCCATCGGCGATTCTGAACGGGGCCGAGGGCCAAGCCTGCCATCCTGCAGCGTGTGGCCGCGCGACCCCGCCGTTACTCGGGCACACGAGCGTTCCCGGTCAATGGGACGGCGCCGACATGTGCGGGGATACGTCGACGCCGATGCAGTCTGCGACCATCTGCCGGAAGTGCGGGCAGGTGGTGAAGTCGGCGTGGTCGCAGTGCAACCTCGAACCCGACAGCTGGTCCACGACGATGCATGGGCGTCCGGGCGCAACTACTGGGGACCTGCGCCGTGTGGCGCACGGTCCCAGGTGCCCAGCAGGGGCCCATGACGGCTTGGTCCCGGGCTGGGCAACCAGAGGCGCGCCAAGGCCGTTCGCTCCCAGGATCCCGACTACGTCGGAGTCGATGCGATCAGCACCCGTCCGGTCTGCTCCTCAAACGGCTCCTGGGACAGGGCACCGGGATCGTCCGCCGGACCAATATGAGTCGGGAACATGATCCTTGTTCAGCGCCATCTGGTGATAGCGAGACAGATGACCCGTGGTGGTCCCGCCGAAGCGGTCGATCGGCACGCTCATAACGTGCAACGCGGCCGAGAGCTGCGAATCGGTCATCGGCTTAATGACCAGGCCATCGGGAAATGCGAGTTAGGGGAGCCGGTAGCGAAGCCGAGCAGCGGTAGCGCCCGCCGCCTGGTAATACATGGGGACCGGCGCGCTGGTTCCTCCTCCGGGGACCGGACCGGAGCATCAGACAGTTGGATCGGACTGCAGGTCACTGCTGCACGGGACGGCGCCCGCAACGACGTCGGCTGACTCCTTCGCGTTTCAGCATGTTGCGCACTGTGGCTCGACACATGCCCGTCGCATCAGCGATCTCCTGGAGCGATTCCTCGAGCTGGATATATCGGTGGATTACTTCCTGGGTCAAGTGTGCGTATAGACGTTTAGGGGCTCTGGGACGGATCTCGACCCCCATTCGTCTCAGTTCCTTGAGAATGACTGGGTGGCCTCCTCCTACTGTCCGTCCGATGGCCGTGATAGATTGGCCGGAAAGGTACAACTCGCGCCATGTCTCGTTGCGGGTTGCGACAACCTCCCGTCTGCTAAGTGGGTTGCGGTCCATAATGCAACGGATGTGCGCTGCGCTCGTGTCCAGGGATTTCGCGACGGCCGAAGCACTCAGGGTGCCACCGATGAGGATCTCGTGCACTGCAGAAGGAGGGATCATGTCGAGGGGGATCCCAGGAAATTTCATGTGATCCAGTGTCTCTGGAATTTCAGGTTCCCAGGACAAGGGTTCTTCGATCCCTTCTGCTAGCAACAGCCTACGGCAGTGCCGTGTCAGTTCGTCGACCTCGACCGGGTGTATGTCGAACTTGAACAGGGGGTATTTCTTGGGTTTGTCATCAGAGGTCGATGCGGTACTCCTAGACATCATGCGCACGGGGCTGCCCGTGAGCCGCTCGTAGATCCATCGGTTTGCGTGATGCAGATTGGATGCAGCGCGGTGAGTGTGGCTTGATTTCCATTGAAGTTTTCTCAGCGAAACGATCTCCGTGAAGCTGCATGAAACGGTCCGAGGTGGGACTTTCCCGACGATGGTGGAGTGGGGAGTCCCGGCTGCGGA
>NZ_RJVR01000275.1 GCF_003999195.1 Streptomyces soli | reverse complement strand
CGGCGGCCGGAGCAGCAGCCGGGGCCGGGGCCGGAGCCTCGGCCACCGGGGCGGGGGCCGGAGCCTGCAGGGGCGCGGCAGCCGGCACGGCGGCCGGAGCCGCGACAGGGGGCGCGATAGCTCCAGTGGAGCCGGTGCTTGCACCGGGAGGCGCGCCCGTGCCGTCGTCGATGATGGCCAGCTCGGCGCCGACCTCGACCGTCTCGTCCTCGGCCACCTTGATGGAGGCGAGGATGCCGGACGCGGGCGCCGGGATCTCGGTGTCGACCTTGTCCGTCGAGACCTCGAGCAGCGGCTCGTCGGCCTCTACGTGCTCACCTTCGGCTTTCAGCCATCGGGTGACAGTGCCCTCGGACACGCTCTCGCCGAGCGCCGGCAGGGTTACGGAAACCGCCATGGTTTCGGTTGCTCCTAACGATCTGTGCGTATTGGTCTGCGTGTCCAGGGACTAGTCGTGCGAGTGCAGCGGCTTGCCCGCCAGCGCGAGGTGAGCCTCGCCGAGGGCCTCGCTCTGCGTCGGGTGCGCGTGGATCAGCTGCGCGACCTCGGCAGGCAGGGCCTCCCAGTTGTAGACCAGCTGGGCCTCGCCGACCTGCTCGCCCATACGGTCGCCGACCATGTGGACACCGACCACCGCACCGTCGCGGACCTGGACGAGCTTGATCTCGCCCGCGGTCTTCAGGATCTTGCTCTTGCCGTTGCCGGCCAGGTTGTACTTCAGGGTGACGACCTTGTCGGCGCCGTACAGCTCCTTGGCCTTCGCCTCGGAGATACCGACCGAGGCGACCTCCGGGTGGCAGTACGTGACGCGCGGCACGCCGTCGTAGTCGATCGGCACGGTCTTGAGGCCGGCCAGTCGCTCCGCTACCAGGATGCCCTCCGCGAAGCCGACATGCGCGAGCTGGAGGGTCGGGACCAGGTCACCGACGGCCGAGATGGTCGGCACGTTCGTCTGCATGTACTCGTCGACGAGGACGTAGCCACGGTCCATGGCGACGCCCGCCTCCTCATAACCGAGGCCCTGCGACACCGGGCCGCGGCCGACGGCGACGAGCAGCAGCTCGGCCTCGAAGGTCTTGCCGTCGGCCAGGGTGACCTTGACACCGTCAGCGGTGTACTCGGCGCTCTGGAAGAAGGTGCCCAGGTTGAACTTGATGCCGCGCTTGCGGAAGGCGCGCTCAAGAAGCTTGGAGCTGTTCTCGTCCTCGACCGGGACCAGGTGCGGCAGGCCCTCGATGACGGTGACGTCGGTGCCGAAGGACTTCCACGCGGAGGCGAACTCGACGCCGATGACGCCGCCGCCCAGCACGATCGCGGACTTCGGGACCCGGTCCAGCACCAGCGCGTGGTCGGAGGAGATGATGCGGTCGCCGTCGATGGTCAGGCCCGGCAGCGACTTCGGCACGGAGCCGGTCGCCAGCAGGATGTGGCGCGCGGTGTAGCGCTGGCCGTTGACATCCACCGAGGTCGGGGAGGAGAGCCGGCCCTCGCCGGTCACGTACGTGACCTTGCGCGAGGCCACCAGGCCCTGCAGGCCCTTGTACAGGCCGGAGATGACGTCGTCCTTGTACTTGTGGACCCCGGCGATGTCGATGCCCTCGAACGAGGCCTTCACGCCGAACTGCTCGCTCTCGCGGGCCTGGTCCGCGATCTCACCCGCGTGCAGCAGAGCCTTTGTGGGGATGCAACCGCGGTGCAGGCAGGTGCCGCCGAGCTTGTCCTTCTCGATCAGGGCGACGTCCAGACCGAGCTGCGCCGCGCGCAGGGCAGCCGCGTAGCCGCCGCTCCCGCCGCCGAGGATCACTAGGTCGAAAACGGTGCTGGCGTCGTTCGCCACGTCACGTCCTCCATGCATGGGTACGCCGGAGCCGGTCTGCCGTGACCGGGCGGCGGCTTTTTTTCGGCCGCTTCTGTTTACGGGGGCCCTGTCGTGCCGAGACAACATCTTCGCACTTGTTCGCGGTGGACGGGCCACCGGGCCGGGCTCTGAGACGTACGGAACGTCCAGCTCTCTGCCTACTCGTCGGTATCTCGCTCAGGGCGAACGCGATAACGTACGGGCCCCGGGCGATATGCCCGGGGCCCGTACATGTGTGACGCAAAGATCACACAGGACGTCGATCAGACGTCGATCGGAACGTCGATCACAGGACGTCGCCGTCGGCGGCCTTCTCGGCCAGCCGCACCAGCGTGCGCACCGCCGAGCCCGTGCCGCCCTTGGGGGTGTAGCCGAACGGGCCGGACTCGTTGAAGGCCGGGCCCGCGATGTCCAGGTGGGCCCACGGGATGCCCTCGCCCACGAACTCCTTCAGGAACAGCCCGGCCGCCAGGCCGCCGCCCATCCGCTCGCCCATGTTCGCGATGTCGGCGGTCGGTGAGTCCATCGCCTTGCGCAGCTCCACCGGCAGCGGCATCGGCCAGGACTGCTCGCCGGCCTCGGTCGCGATGTCGTGGACGGCGGTACGGAAGCCGTCGTCGTTGGCCATGATCCCGAAGATGTGGTTGCCCAGCGCCAGCACCATCGCGCCGGTCAGGGTCGCCACATCGACGATCGCGTCCGGCTTCTCCTCCGACGCGCGGGTGATCGCGTCGGCCAGCACGAGCCGGCCCTCGGCGTCGGTGTTCAGCACCTCCACCGTCTTGCCGCTGTACATCCGCAGCACGTCGCCGGGGCGGGTCGCGGTGCCCGACGGCATGTTCTCGGCCAGCGCCAGCCAGCCGGTGACATTGACCTCCAGGCCGAGCTTCGCCGCCGCGACCACGGCCGCGAAGACCGCCGCCGCGCCGCTCATGTCGCACTTCATCGTCTCGTTGTGACCGGCCGGCTTCAGCGAGATGCCGCCCGAGTCGTAGGTGATGCCCTTGCCCACGAAGGCCAGGTGCTTCTTCGCCTTGGGGGTCTTGTACGACAGCTTCACCAGCCGGGGCGGGTTCGCCGAGCCCTTGCCGACGCCGAGGATGCCGCCGTAGCCGCCCTTGGCCAGCGCCTTCTCGTCCAGCACCTCGACCTTCAGGCCGTGCTCCTTGGCCGCCGCCTGCACGACCGTCGCGAACTCCTGCGGGTGCAGGTCGTTCGGCGGCATGTTGATCAGGTCCCGCGCCCGGTTGACCTCGTCCGCGAGTGCGATCGCCCGGTCGGCGGCGGCCTTGTACGCCTTGTCGCGCGGCTTGGCGCCCACCAGGGCCACTTCCGCCAGCGGCGTCTTGCCGTTGCTCTTCGCCTGGTACGCGGTGTACGTGTACGCGCCCAGCAGCGCGCCCTGCGCGACCGCCTCCGCCGAAGCCGCGTCCGCCACCGGCAGCGCGAACACGGCCTTCTTCGAACCGCTCAGGCTGCGTGCCGCGGCCCCTGCCGCCTTCCGCAGCGCCTCCGCCGCGTACACCTCGCCGTCCGCCGGCGGCTCCCCGAGGCCCACCGCCAGCACCACCGGCGCCTTCACCCCGGCCGGCGCCGGCAGCTTCGTCACCTCGCCCTCGCCGCCCGACGCGCCCAGCGTCTCCAACGTCGCCGCCAGCTTGCCGCCGTACGCCTTGTCCACCGCCTCCGCACCCGGGGCGACCTCGGGGCCCTTCGCCCCCTTGGCCACGCCGACGACGACGGCGTCCGCGCGCAGCGCTGCGGCGGAGGAAGTGCTGAGAGTCAGTGCAGTCACGGTATTGAAGGTCCTGTTCCTCGTATTTTCCGGCCGGTGGATGGGCCGGCCGCCCTCGCCCACCGCACGCCATTCCGGGCTTCTCGTACCCCTGCGCCTGCGATGGGCGGACGCGGAATCGACACTACGCCGCGTCATAGCCCATCCGCCCCCGTCAACCCCACCGCAAGGGGTTTCCCCACCCTCGCCTACCCCCAGAGCGGGCAAAGCCGCCCTGGCGGGCCGGGCCGAAGCCCGGTTTCGGGAAAAGGGACCGGTTGGGTGGGGGAGACACCCGCCTGACCGCCGTGTCCACGACGGCGCCGGCCGACGAGGCGATCAGGGTCAGGTAGAGCGGCAGGGCCGCCCCCGCTATCTTGCGGTCCTTGCCCGGGGCGGCAGTTGACGTCACGGCGCCAACCCTAGCCAAGGGAGGCGACGACCAACGTGGCGATGACCGCCGTTTCGCAGAGCGCGCCGAACACGTCCCCCGTGACACCGCCGAAGCGGGCGCGGCAGCGCCGCAGCAGAAGCTCCGCGGCCGCCAGCCCGGCCACCGCCGAAGCGGCGAACTGCAGGACGCCCCAAGGCCCGAAAGCCGTACCGCACGCGGCGCCGAGGAGTACGACCACAGCCGCGGTGCCCCAGGCGGTGCGTACGGGGACGGCCCCCGCGACCGCGGCGCCGAGGCCGTCGGGGCGGGCCGGGGGGATGCCGGAGCGGCAGGCGAGGGTCATGGCGGCGCGGCCGACGGCGGAGGCGAGGGTGATGGCGACGGCGCCCAGGGCCCAGGAAAAGGCGTAGAGGGAGGAGAGGGCGGCGATCTGACCGAGGATCACGAAGAGGAGGCTGAGGACGCCGAAGGGGCCGATGTCCGACTGCTTCATGATGCGGAGGGCGTCCTCCGCGGGCTTGCCGCTGCCCAGGCCGTCCGCCGTGTCGGCGAGGCCGTCCAGATGGAGACCCCGGGTGAGGGCGGCGGGCACCGCGGCCGTGGCGACGGCGGCCAGCAGAGTGCTCGCCCCGAGGAGCAGCAGCAGGCCGCCGACGAAAGCCGCGACCGCCCCCACGACCAGGCCGACCAGCGGGGCGCAGAGCATGCCCGCGCGGGCGGCCGCGCGGTCCCAGCGGGTGACCCGGACCCGCAGGATCGTCAGGGTGCCGAAGGCGAAGCGCGGTCCGTCGTCAAAAGCCATGGCGTGCAGCGTATCGGGGCCGCGAATCAGTAGATTTACGGACATGGGTCACTGGTGGTACCGGAACATCGTCGAGCCGGGCAAGCTGCCGCTGCTTCTCGCGCTGGCGTCCTTCCTGGCGACCTTCGTGGTCACCCGGACGATCACCCGGCTGATCCGGGCGGGCAAGGGACCGTTCCGCAATGTCACCCCCGGCGGCATGCACATCCACCACGTGGTCCCCGGAGTCGTCCTCACCGTCATCGGCGGCTTCGGCGCGGTGGCGAGCAGCCAGCACGATTGGACGGCTGGGGTCTGCGCGGTGCTGTTCGGAATGGGGGCGGGGCTGGTCCTGGACGAGTTCGCGCTGCTGCTCTACCTCGACGACGTGTACTGGAGTGAGCGCGGCCGCAAGAGCGTGGAGGTGGTCGTGCTGACGGCCGCGCTCGTCGCGCTGCTGCTGGGCGGCTTCCTCCCGTTCGGCGTGAACTCGGTGACCGTCAGCGAGCAGCAGGACCGTATCGGCGTCGTTCTGACCGTGCTCGCCAATCTGATCCTCTCCCTCATTGCCCTCGTCAAGGGCAAGGGCCGGCTCGCGGTCGTCGGCATTCTCGTCCCGTTCGTCGCGCTGTTCGGGGCCCTCAGGCTCGCCCGCCCCGGCTCGTACTGGGCCGACAAGGTCTACGCCCGCCGCCCCCGCTCCCAGCGCCGTGCCCTCGACCGGGCCGCCCGCCACGACGCCCGCTGGGACGCGCCCCGGCGGCGGATTCAGGACTGGCTCGGCGGCACGCCGGACCCGGACCGCTGACGCCGTCGCTTGAACAGCGACAGCAGGCGCGGCGCCTGGATGAATCCCTCGGCCCGCGCGCTCGCGATCCCGATCCGCGGCAGCTCACCGCTCTTCTCGAACAGCAGGTAGCGCGGCTCCCAGATCGGCCGGTACTTGGCGTTCGCCCGGTACAGCGACTCGATCTGCCACCACCGTGAGAAGAACGTCAGCAGCGACCGCCACACCCGCAGCACCGGCCCGGCGCCCAGCCTCGCGCCCCGCTCGAAGACCGACCGGAACATCGCGAAGTTCAGCGAGATCTCTTTGACCCCGACCTCCTTCGCCCGCTGGATCAGCTCGATCACCATGAACTCGATCAGCCCGTTGTCGGAGTCCCGGTCCCGCCGCATCAGATCCAGCGACAGCCCCTCCGGCCCCCAGGGCACAAAGCTCAGCAGCGCCCGGGGCTCCCCCTCCGCGTCAGTGCACTCCAGCATCACGCACCGCCCGTCCGCCGGATCGCCCAGCCGCCCCAGCGCCATCGAGAAGCCGCGCTCGGTCTCGCTGTCCCGCCAGTGGTCCGCGCGCTCGAGCAGCGCGTCCATCTCCTCCAACGGGATCTCCTCGTGCCGGCGGATCCGCACGGTGTACCCGGCCCGCTTCACCCGGTTGTACGCCTGCCGTACGGACCGCATCGCCCGGCCGTCCAGGGTGAACTCGGCGGTCTCCACGAGCGCCTCGTCGCCCAGTTCCAGCGCGTTGAGCCCGCCGTGCCGGGCGTAGACCGTGCCGCCCTCCTCGCTCGCGCCCATCACCGCCGGCACCCACGCGTGCTCCCGTGCCTCGGCCAGCCAGGCGTCGATGGCGCCCGGCCAGGCCTCCGGATCGCCGATCGGGTCGCCGGACGCCAGCGAGACACCGCCGACGACGCGGTATGCGATCGCCGACTTGCCGCTGGGTGACCACACCACGCTCTTGTCGCGGCGCAAGGCGAAGTACCCGAGCGAGTCCCGTTCGCCGAACCGGGCCAGCAGCGCGCGCAGCCGCCGCTCGTCCTCCTCTCCGAGCAGCGCCGTGCCGTGAGGGGAGCGGAAGGCGACGTACAGCACCAGCAGGAAGAGCACCGCGCTGAGCACGTTGATGATGACGTTCACCCACCCGGGGGTCGAGATCCCCGGGAAGTCCGTGTCGCCGCCCGCCAGGGAGACCACCCGCAGCAGCGCATAGCCGAACCGCTCCCCGAAGGCCGAGCCGTGAGCCCGGTTGGTGACCGTCACCAGCGCGGTGGCGAGCAGTCCGCCGACCACCACGCCCCCGACGGCGACCAGGGCGGCCAGCCTCGGGTTCGCCCGGTCGCCCTTGGCGCGGAATTCGCGGCGCCCGAGCAGCAGCGCGGCGAAGAAGGTGGCGGTCAGGGCCAGCGACACCCAGTTCAGGGGGTGTTCACGGACGCCGGGGACCGTCAGCGACACGACCAGGATCAGCAGATAAAGCCCGCTGATCACCAGGTTGAGGATCCATGCGGCGCGCTTCCTGCGCCGCATGGTGATGCCGAGGAAGAACGCGAGGAGGGCGGAGGTGAAGCCGGCGGTCAGGAGGTACGGGGTGAAGTACTCGTTGACGTTGTGGCGGCGGATGTTGTTGCCGAAGGCGACCCAGACGGCGCTGAGGAGGTTGAGGAACCCCACGAGACGCAGGTACCAGACCGTGAACGACGCGGACGCGGGACCTGCGGCACGGACCATTCCCATAAAGGGTGATTTTAGGCGCAATACCCCGGAAGTGAGGGGGAGAAAGCCCGCCGCGCCGCCGCCAGAAGCGCCAGAAGCGCCAGAAGATCAGAAGCGTTCCGGCAGCCCCGCGGCCAGCGCGGCGGCGCCCTGCAGCAGCGGCAGCGCCAGCAGCGCGCCGGTCCCCTCGCCCGCCGTCACGCCCTGGTCGAGCAGCGGCTCGATGGACAGCCGGTCCAGGGCCTTGGCCTGCCCCGGCTCGCCGTTCGTCTGCCCGGCCAGCCACCAGTCCGGCGCCCGGAAGGCCACGCGCTGCGCGACCAGGGCCGCCGCGGCGGTGACCACCCCGTCGAGGATCACCGGGAGTTTGCGTACGGCCGCCTGCAGCAGAAAACCGGTCAGCGCGGCGAGGTCGGCGCCGCCCACCGCGGCGAGCAGCTGCATCTGGTCGCCGAGCACCGGACGGGCCCGGCGCAGCCCGTCTCGGATCGCCGCGCACTTGCGCATCCAGGCGATGTCGTCGATGCCCGAGCCCCGGCCCGTCACCACGGAGGCGTCCGTGCCGCACAGCGCCGCGATCAGCACCCCGGCGGCCGTCGTGCCGCCCACGCTCACGTTCCCGAGCAGGACGAGGTCGGTGCCCGAATCGGCCTCGTCGTCCGCGATCGCCACACCGGTACGGAAGGCCTGCTCGGCCTCCTCCAGCGTCAGCGCGTCCTCGACGTCCAGCCGCCCCGAGCCTTGTCGGACCCGGTGCGGGGCTTCCACCTGCACGTCCAGCCCGACATCCACGACCCGGATCTGGGCCCCGTACTGACGGGCCAGCACATTCACCGCCGAGTCGCCCTCGAGGACCTCGCGCACCAGCTCCACCGTGGAACCCGCCGGGTGCGCCGACACGTTGAGCGCCGCGACCCCGTGGTCCGCCGCGAACAGCAGGACCTTCGGGCGCGCGATCGTCCGCACCGGCACCTGCCCCTGGACGGCCGCCAGCCAGTCGGCGAGCTCCGCCAGCTTCCCCAGAGCCCCGGCCGGCCGCATCACCCGCTCCCACCGGTCGTGCGCATCGCGCCGGACCCCGGCATCGGGGCGCTCCACACGGGAGCCGAAGTCTTCGAGATTCACGCCGCTCACCGGCCGAACACTACCGCCCCGTCGCGGCAGTGGGGCCGTTGCATCCGCGCGGGCTTCGCGCCGCCCTCCCGTCAGCCCCGCAGCGGGAGCGCCTGCCCGGCCACGACGAGAAGGACGCACTCCGACTCGTCCGCGACCGCCGCGTTGAGCCGCCCGAGCTCGTCCCGGAATCGCCGGCCGCTCGCGGTCGCAGGCACCACCCCGGACCCCACCTCATTGCTGACGGCGACGACGGTCCGCCGGGTCGCCCGCCAGGCCGCCGTCAAATCGTCCACCCGCGACCGCAGTTCGTGCCGACCGCCGTGCTCCCACGCCGCGTCGTCCCACGCGCCGACGGCGTCCATCGCATCGGTCAGCCACAGCGCGAGGCAGTCGATCAGCAGCGCCGGCTCGTCGGCGCCCCCCGCGAGCAGCGGCACCAGGTCGCAGGTCTCCAGGGTCTGCCACGCCCCGGGCCGCCGCTCCCGGTGCAGGGCGATCCGCTGGGCCCATTCCGGGTCCCCCTCCCGCACACCTGCCGTCGCGACGTACAGCACGCCGGGGAAGGCGGCGAGCCGGTGCTCGGCCTCGACCGACTTGCCGGACCGGGCACCGCCGAGCACCAGTGTCCGGCGCGGCACGTCCGGCACGTCCGCGTACTCGCCGACGATCAGCGTCGTGCCGTCCGGTACGGCCCGCGCCCCCAGCGCCGCCAGCCGCCGCCGCAGCTCGGCCGCGCCCGGCGGCGCCGCGTGGTCGAGGTGGACGGCGAGCACGTCCGTCGTACGCCCGACCGCGCCCGCC
>NZ_RJVR01000352.1 GCF_003999195.1 Streptomyces soli | reverse complement strand
TCTGACCCCAGAAGTCGAACGCTTCCGGCGGCGTGAGTGCTCACCTGCTGGCGGCTACGGCACCGAGTCTGACCGACCCGGCAGCTCCCATTAGGCGGTGAGGCCGTGGGCGGATGGCGGGTTACGGGGGCTCGCGATTCGGACAGAAGACCAAGAAAAGGGGCGAGGTCGCGCATGGTTTTGTCTCAGATACCGGACGCCGGGACGGCGGCGGCCGGTCACGTCGCGCTCGACGGCCGCCGCATGTCCGTCGCCGACGTCGTCGCCCTCGCCGCCCGCCTCTCCGCCCTCGCCGACCCCGGACTCACCGGCCTGCGGCCCTTCCTGGCCGACGGCCCCTCCGCCGGGTCCGGCGTCATGATCCTGGAGTACGCGGCCGGAGGCGCCCTCGCCGAGCTGCGCACCTGCGCCACCCCCGCCACCCTCGGCAACGCCGTCCTGTCACGGGGCGTCGAGGAGCAGGCCAGCTTCGCCTCGCAGGCCGCCCGCCTCACCCTGCGCGCCGCGCCCGCCTACCGCCAGGTCCTGGCCGGCGAGCTGGTCACCGCGCTGCGGGCGCTGCGCCAGCACGCCCTCCTGCCGGACGCCGACCGCCCTGTCGGCCAGGCGTACGCGGCCGCCGCCGAGGTCCTCAGCATGGACATGGCCGACCGGCCGCTCACCGGGGACGTCGCGGCGGCCGCCGCCCTGCTCGACGCACTGGGGGCGCTGTGAACGGCGGGCACGTGGCAGTCTTTGCCGCAGGAGCCGCGGGAAAGGAAACGGGGAGAGTCTGATGGGCACCGACATGGGGACCGGCAACGGCAACGGGCATGGCAACGACGGTGCTTCCGCACGCCTGATGAAGCTTTTCGAGGCCCACCGCCTCACCCCCACCCAGCGCCGCATCGCCCACAGCCTCGTCCGGCGGGCCGCGGACGCGCCCTTCCTCTCCAGCGTCGAGGTCGCCGAACTGGCCGGTGTCAGCCAGCCCTCCGTCACCCGCTTCGCCGTGGCGCTCGGCTTCGACGGCTACCCGGCGCTGCGCCGCCACCTGCGCGAGGTCGCGCCCGTCGGCGCGTCCGGCGGCGAGCCCACGGACACGTACAACGAGTACCAGGAAGCCGTCCACGCCGAGATCGAGAACCTCCGCCACCTCGCCGCCCTCCTCGCAGACCCCGAGCCCGTCGCCCGCGCCGGGGCGCTGCTGGCCGCCTCCCGGCCGCTCGTCGTCCTCGGCCTGCGCGCCGCCGGCGCCCAGGCGGGCGGCTTCGCCTACTTCGCCGCCAAGGTCCACCCCGACGTGCGCCTCCTCACCGAGGGCGGCACGATGCTCGCCGACCGCATCGACGCCGCCGTACGGGCCGGGGCCTCCACGCTGCTCTGCTTCGCCCTGCCGCGCCACCCGCGCGAGGTCGTGGACGCCCTCGCCTACGCCAAGGCCGCCGGGCTCACCGTCGTCACGGTCGCCGACAGCGCCTTCGCACCCGTCGCCGCCCACTCCGACCTGCTGCTCCCGGCAGCCGTCGGCACCGGCCTCGCCTTCGACACCGCCTGCGCCCCGATGCTGCTCGGGCGGGTGCTGCTGGAGGCCATGTGCGACGGACTGCCGGACGCGCAGGCACGGCTGGAGGAGTTCGACGCGCGGGCCGCCGAGCGCGGCCTGTTCGTCGACTGACGGCAGCCGCCAAAGGCCAGGTCTTCCAAAGACTGGGTCTTACTTAATGCGATTTTGAGGTTCGCTGAGTACCCTCCCCAGCACCGGTAAGCGTGCGAGGAACAGGAGGACAGCAGTGGTGCGCGGAGCGTACGTACTGGCCCGGGTCGCGGTGACGGTCCGCGTGGCGGCGCGGTGGCTGTGGTGGCTCGGAATACTCGCGGCGGGGATCGGTGTCTTCGTCCCCAGCCTCCTCGGGCGCCGGATCGGCGTCCTGGCGGGCGCCGCGCTCTTCATCGTCGCGGCGGCCCTCGCCTTCTGGCTGCGCCGCAAGCGCTACGTCACCCTCGCCGACGCGGCCACCCGCGCCCCCAAGTCCGTCTTCCTCCAGGATCGCCGCGTCACCGCCCGCACCTGGACCGGCTCCCGCCGCTGGTGGCTACTGCTGGCCTTCCTGCTGGCCATCGCCTCCTCCGCCGTCGCCCCGGCGGCCGGAGGTCTGCTGCTCGCGGGGCTCGGCTTCGGCCTCTGGGCCAAGGCCGTCTGGCTCGGCCGCCTCGAACGCTCCCGCGACGTCCTGCTCTGGGTGCGCCCGGAATCCGGCAAGGACGATGCCGCCTACGAGACCACGGGCCCGGTGGCCGGTGACGCCGGTCCGGGTGGGTCGCGGCGGAAGGCCTCGGCCGCGGTGCGCTAGGCCTGCGCCCCGGCCTGGCCCCCGCTTTCGGCCACCAGCTCGTCGAGTGTCTGCGGCCGCCGTACGGTCTCGAAGCGCACGGCGCCGTCCTCGCCCACCTCGAAGCCGTAAACGCCGGGCCGGGGCAGCGAGTTGTACGCGAAGTGGGTGGAGAAGTAGTAGGCCCCCGTGTCGAGCAGCGCGACCAGGTCGCCCTCCTCCAGCAGCGGCAACTCCCGCCCCCGCGCGACGAGATCGCCCGCGAAGCAGCACGGCCCGGCCACGTCCTGAACGACGGCCGGGCCGTCCTTGGCCCGGCCCTTTCCGTCCAGCGCCAGCACCCGCAGGGGCCAGGCGTCGGGCGCGAAGACCGTACGGGTCGCGACCTGCGCCCCCGCGTGGGTGATCGCGATGGCCCGCCCGCCCGCCGACTTCGCGTACTCGACCCGCGCCAGAATCAGCCCCGGCTTGGCCAGCAGTGCGCGGCCGAACTCGGTCACCAGGCCGTACCGCCCGTCGAAGAGCCCGGGGACGGCGGCCCGCAGCATGTCCGCGTAGTCCCGGAAGCTCGGCCGGACCTCGTCGGAGGTGAAGTTCACCGGCAGGCCGCCGCCGATGTCGATGACGGTGATCTGCTGCCGCCCGGCGGCCGCGTTGATCCGCTCGGCCAGCTCGTACGCGGCCCGGACGCCGTCCGTCATCAGATGCAGCGGGACCCCCTGCGACCCGGTGTGCGTATGCAGCCGGTTCAGCCACGGGCGGTTCAGATACGCCCGTACGACCGCATCCTCCGCCCCCGGGTCCCGCAGCGCGAAGCCGAATTTCGAGGTGGCCGTCGCTGTGCTGGTCGACCCGATCGCACCGGCTCCGACCTGGGGGTTCACCCGCAGCCCGACGGAGGACGCGGTCTCGCCGGGCTGCACCAGCCTGTCCAGCCGGGCCAGCTCCTGCGGATTGTCCGCGTTGACCGCGATGCCCAGGGCCAGCGCGGCCCGCAGCTCCCCGGGCGTCTTCGCGGGCGAGTCCAGCACGATCCGCTCCACCGGCATCCCGGCCGCCCGCGCGATCGCCAGCTCGCCCGGACTGGCGACCTCCGCCCCGACGCCCTCCGCCGCCAGCAGCCGTAGCACCGGCACGAGTGAGGCAGCCTTCACCGCGAAGCTGTGCAGCACCTCCACGCCCGGCGTTTCGAACGCCTTCCGCAGCTCCGCCGCCGCATCCCGGATAGCCTCGAGGTCAAGCAGCCCTGCCACGGGCTCCTCGGGCCCGATCAGCCCCCGCTCGACCGCCGCGCGCATCGCCTGTCCCCGCCGCCCCACGAGATCCGCATTCATGTGCACCAGCCAAGCATCCGCTGCCGCACCGCGCCAGGCGGCCTGGTCAGGCGGCAGGTGTTGACTGGTGCTATTCAGATTGCAATGATCTGAATGATTCAATCCAGTCGCGAGGAGGCCCCGCCCATGACCGGCACCGGACCCACCGGAATCACCGGACCGAGGACCGTACGCGCCCCGCGGGGCACGGCGCTCAGCTCTCAGGGCTGGCAGCAGGAAGCCGCTCTGCGCATGCTGCAGAACAACCTCGACCCCGAGGTGGCCGAGCACCCGGAGAAGCTGGTCGTCTACGGCGGTACCGGCAAGGCGGCCCGCGACTGGCGGTCGTTCGATGCCATGGTGCGTACGCTGCAGAGCCTCAAGCAGGACGAGACGATGCTCGTGCAGTCCGGCCGCCCGGTCGGCGTGATGCAGACGCACGAGTGGGCGCCGCGCGTGCTGATCGCCAACTCCAACCTGGTCGGCGACTGGGCCAACTGGGAGGAGTTCCGCCGCCTGGAATCCCTCGGCCTCACCATGTACGGCCAGATGACCGCCGGGTCGTGGATCTACATCGGCACGCAGGGCATCCTGCAGGGCACGTACGAGACCTTCGCCGCCGTAGCGGAAAAGCTGCATTCAATGGGTAAGGGGGTCAACGGCACGCTGGCCGGCACCATCACCCTCACCGCCGGCCTCGGCGGCATGGGCGGCGCCCAGCCGCTGGCCGTGACCATGAACGGCGGCGTCGCGATCTGCATCGACGTCGACCCGCGCGCCATCTCGCGCCGGATCGAGCACCGCTACCTGGACGTGCAGGCGAAGAATTTCGCGCACGCGCTGCAGCTGGCCACCGAGGCCCGCGACAAGCGCCAGCCGCTCTCCATCGGCCTGCTCGGCAACGCGGCGGAACTCCTTCCGCAGATGCTCGCCGAGGGCGCGCCGATCGACATCGTCACCGACCAGACCAGCGCCCACGACCCGCTCGCCTACCTCCCCGTCGGTGTGAGCTTCGACGACATGGCCTCGTACGCGGCCGAGAAGCCCGCCGACTTCACGCAGCGGGCCCGCGAGTCCATGGCGAAGCACGTCGAGGCGATGGTCGGCTTCATGGACGCGGGCGCCGAGGTCTTCGACTACGGCAACTCGATCCGCGGCGAGGCCCAACTTGCGGGCTACGAGCGCGCGTTCGCGTTCCCCGGCTTCGTCCCCGCCTACATCCGGCCGCTGTTCTGCGAGGGCAAGGGCCCGTTCCGCTGGGCGGCGCTGTCCGGTGAGGCGTCCGACATCCACAAGACGGACAAGGCGATCCTCGACCTCTTCCCGGAGAACGAGTCGCTGCACCGCTGGATCAAGATGGCGCAGGAGAAGGTCCACTTCCAGGGCCTGCCCGCCCGCATCTGCTGGCTCGGCTACGGCGAGCGCGACAAGGCCGGCGAGCGCTTCAACGAGATGGTCGCCGACGGCACCCTCGCCGCGCCGATCGTCATCGGCCGCGACCACCTGGACTGCGGCTCCGTGGCCTCCCCGTACCGCGAGACCGAGGCCATGCTCGACGGCTCCGACGCCATCGCCGACTGGCCGCTGCTCAACGCCATGGTCAACGTCGCCTCCGGCGCGTCCTGGGTCTCCATCCACCACGGTGGCGGCGTCGGCATCGGCCGCTCCATTCACGCCGGCCAGGTCACGGTCGCCGACGGCACGAAGCTCGCCGGCGAGAAGATCCGCCGGGTGCTCACCAACGACCCGGGCATGGGCGTCATCCGGCACGTCGACGCGGGCTACGACCGCGCCGACGAGGTCGCCGCAGAGCGCGGCGTACGCGTGCCGATGCGCGAGGGCGGCGACGCGTGACCTCCTCGTTCCACGAGATGTGGCGGGACCTCCGTCCGATCGGCCGCAACGCCGACAGCGGGGGCTACCGCCGCTATGCCTGGACCGGCGCCGACGCGGACTGCCGGGCCTGGTTCCGTACGGAAGCCGAAACGCGTGGCCTCAGCTACGAGGTCGACCGCAACGGCAACCAGTGGGCCTGGCTCGGCGACCCTGCCGCCGGGGGCGCCGTCGTCACCGGCTCGCACCTGGACTCCGTGCCGGACGGCGGGGCCTTCGACGGGCCGCTGGGCGTCGTGTCGTCGTTCGCGGCGCTCGACGAGCTGCGCGGCCGAGGCGCTGCCCTCGCGAAGCCCCTGGCGATCGTCAACTTCGGCGACGAGGAGGGCGCCCGCTTCGGCCTCGCCTGCGTCGGCTCCCGCCTGGCGGCCGGGCAGCTGACCCCCGAGAAGGCGGCGCAGCTCCGGGACGCGGATGGCGTCAGCCTCCCCCAGGCCATGGAGCGCGCCGGCTACGACCCGGCGGCGATCGGGGCGGACCCGGAGCGGCTGGCCCGGATCGGCGCCTTCGTCGAGCTGCACGTCGAGCAGGGCCGGGCCCTCGCCGAGACCCCGCACGCCGTGGGCGTGGCGTCGGCCATCTGGCCGCACGGCCGCTGGCGGTTCGACTTCCACGGCGAGGCCAACCACGCGGGCACCACCCGCCTGGAGGACCGCCGCGACCCGATGCTGACGTACGCGAACACCGTCCTCGCCGCCCGCAAGAAGGCCCGGCTGGCGGGCGCGCTCGCTACCTTCGGCAAGGTGGCCGTCGAGCCGAACGGCGTCAACGCCATCGCCTCGCTGGTGCGGGGCTGGCTGGACTCCCGCGCCGCCGACGAGGCGACCCTCGACGAGGTCGTCGCCGAGATCGAGCGCGCGGCGGTCGAGCGCGGCGCCCGCGACGGGGTCACCGTCCGGGTCACCCGGGAGTCCTTCACTCCGGTGGTCGAATTCGCCCACGATCTGCGCGACGAGGTCGCCAAGCTGCTGGGCGGGGTCCCCGTGCTCCCCACCGGCGCCGGACACGACGCGGGAATCCTGTCCGCCGCCGTCCCGACAGCCATGCTGTTCGTACGGAACCCCACCGGGATCTCGCACTCGCCGGCCGAGACGGCGGCCGAGGACGACTGCCTCGCCGGGGTCACCGCACTCGCCGACGTACTGGAGGGCCTGGCGTGTCGCTGACGCCGCAGACCTACTGGGCGGAACACGCCTTGCTCGACGGCATTGTCGAGCCGGGCGTGGTCATCGAGACCGCTTCCGACGGCCGCATCGCCGCCGTACGCGCCGGGGCCGAGGACCCGCCCGTTGGCGCGGTCACGCTGCGCGGTCTGACGATCCCCGGGCTTGCGAACGCTCATTCGCACGCCTTCCACCGCGCCCTGCGCGGCACCGTCCAGGTGGGCTCCGGCACCTTCTGGACCTGGCGCGAGATCATGTACGGCGTCGCGGCGCGGCTCACCCCGGAGACGTACTTCGCGCTCGCCCGAGCCGTGTACGCCGAGATGGCGCTGGCCGGCATCACCTGCGTGGGCGAGTTCCACTACCTCCACCACCAGCCCGACGGCACGCCCTACGCCGACCCCAACGCCATGGGCGAAGCCCTCATCTCCGCCGCCGCCGAGGCCGGCATCCGCATCACCCTCCTCGACACCGCCTACCTCTCCTCCGGCTTCGGCGCCGCTCCCGACCCCCACCAGCGCCGCTTCAGCGATGGCGACGCCCACGCCTGGGCGGTCCGGGCGTCCGCTCTGACGGACCGCGCCCACGCCCGCACCGGCGCCGCGATCCACTCCGTACGGGCCGTCCCGGCCGAGCAGCTCGCCACCGTCGCCGAGTGGGCGCACGATCGCGAGGCCCCGCTCCACGTCCACCTCTCCGAGCAGACCGCCGAGAACGACGCCTGCCTCGCCGCGTACGGCCTCACCCCGGCCGGGCTGCTGGCGGAGCACGGCGTGCTCGGGCCCCGTACGACCGCCGTCCACGCCACGCACCTCACCCCCGAGGACATCGCCCTCCTCGGCACCTCCGGCACGACCATCTGCATGTGCCCGACGACGGAACGGGATCTGGCCGATGGCATCGGCCCGGCGAAGTCCTTGGACCTGGCCGGCAGCCCGCTCACCCTCGGCAGCGACAGCCACGCCGTCATCGACCTCCTGGAGGAAGCCCGGGCCATGGAGCTCGACGAACGCCTCCACACCCGGACCCGTGGCCACTGGACCGCCGCCCGGCTGCTCCGCGCCGCCACCGCCGACGGCCACGCCTCCCTCGGCTGGCCCGAAGCCGGCCGCCTCGAACCCGGCGCCCTCGCCGACTTCGCCACCATCGCCCTCGACTCCGTCCGCACCGTCGGCCCCCCCGCCCGCCTCGCCGCCGAAACCGCCGTCTTCGCCGCCACCAATGCCGACGTCCGCCACACCATCGTCTCCGGCCGCCACATCGTCCGCGACGGCCACCACCAGCTCGTCCCCCACACCCCCGCCGAGCTCGCCGCAACGGTCTCCCGAGCCCTGGGCGCCTAGCCGGTGGCTCCCCCACCCCGCCCCTTCCCGAAACCGGGCTCTCCCCCAAACCTCCGTTTGGGTGGGGGGTCCTCCCCCAGCCTGGCGGCTGGGTGGGGGTCCCCCGGCCGAAGGCTGGGGGAGGAACGGGCTGGCACAACCCGGCCACGGACCCGCAGCCGACAACGCACGCGTCCGGGTCCAGGGGCTGCGCCCCTGGTTTCGGGAAGGGACGGGGCCGGGGAGAGCAACCGCCGCGCAAGCCGACCGCAGCCGTGACCACTAACGCCAACACTCACGTGAGGACGTAGACCGCCCATGACCACGACCGTCGTCACCAACATCGGCAGCCTGGTCACCAATGACCCCGCCCTGGGCGAAGGCCCGCTCGGCCTGATAAAAGACGCCGCCGTCGTCTTCGACAGCACCGGCACCGGCACCGGCAAAATCACCTGGGTCGGCCCAGCCACACACGCCCCCGCCGCCGACACCGCCTACGACGCGCGCGGTCGCGCCGCGATCCCGGGGTTCGTGGACTCCCACTCGCATCTGGTCTTCGCGGGCGACCGCACCCAGGAGTTCAACGCCCGCATGTCCGGGAAGCCGTACACGGCAGGCGGCATCAGGACGACCGTCGCCGCGACGCGCGCCGCGAGTGACGCCGACTTGGACGCCAATGTTCGACGTTACGTCAGCGAGGCGCTGCGCCAGGGCACGACGACGATCGAGACGAAGTCCGGCTATGGCCTGACGCCTCACGACGAGGCCCGCGCGCTGCGCATCGCGGCGGCGCACACGCCGGAGACGACGTACCTCGGGGCGCACATCGTCGCGCCGGAGTACGCGGATGACCCGGCAGCGTACGTGGAGCTGGTCACCGGCCCGATGCTGGAGGCGTGCGCGCCGTACGCCCGTTGGGTGGACGTGTTCTGTGAGCGCGGGGCCTTCGACGGGGACCAGGCCAGAGAGATCCTGACCGCAGGTCAGAAGCGCGGGCTGATCCCGCGCGTGCACGCGAACCAGCTGGGCCACGGCCCCGGCGTGCAGCTCGCGGTGGAGCTGGGCGCGGCGTCGGCGGACCACTGCACGCACCTGACGCAGGCGGATGTGGACGCGCTGGCGGGGAGCGGGACCGTGGCGACCCTGCTTCCCGGCGCGGAGTTCTCGACGAAGGCGGAGTACCCGGACGCGCGGCGGCTGCTCGACGCGGGGGCGACGGTCGCGTTGTCGACGGACTGCAATCCGGGGTCGTCGTTCACCACGTCCGTGCCGTTCTGCATCGCGGTGGCCGTAAGGGACATGGGTATGACCCCGGACGAGGCCGTCCACGCCGCCACGCTCGGCGGGGCGAAGGCGCTGCGCCGGGCCGACGTCGGCCGGATCAGCCCGGGGGCGCGGGCGGACCTGGCGTTGCTGGACGCGCCGTCGCACGTGCATCTCGCGTACCGGCCGGGTGTGCCGCTGGTGTCAGCCGTATGGCGGGGCGGGGTGCCCGAATTGGTGTAGACCTCAGTAAGTGCGGGCAAGGGCCACCGAATCGGGTGGTAGGGCTAAACGCCATGAGACGACGAAGTGTGGTGTCCGCGCTCCTGCTCTCCCTCGGCGCCGGCGCGGCGGTGCCGGCCGCCGCCGCAGACCCGGCAACGGCACCGGCATCCGCACCGGCACCGGCGGCAGCCGGCCCGCGCCCGCTCGGGCAGGTCGTCCCCGTGCCCGCGTCCGTCAAGGCGGCCGGCGGACCGTTCACCCTGGCCGAGGACGCGGCGATCCACGTACCGGCCGGATCGCCGACCGCCACCGCCGTCGGCCGGTACCTGGCGGACATCCTGCGCCCGTCGACCGGGTACGACCTGCCGCTCACGACCAGCACCCGGCGCCAGGGCATCGTGCTCGCCCTGGACGGCGGCGCGGACACCGGCAGCGAGGGCTACCGCCTGCAGTCCACGCCGCAGGCGGTCGTGATCAGCGCGGCGTCGACGGCGGGCCTCTTCCACGGCGTGCAGACCCTGCGGCAGCTGCTGCCCGCCGCCGTGGAACGGGATTTCCTTCAGCTCGGCCCCTGGACCATCGCCGGGGGCACGATCACGGACCGCCCGCGCTACGCCTACCGGGGCGCGATGCTGGACGTGGCGCGGCACTTCCACTCCGTGGCACAGGTCGAGCGCTACATCGACCAGCTCGCGCTCTACAAGATCAACCGCCTGCACCTCCACCTCACCGACGACCAGGGCTGGCGGATCGCCGTCTCCTCCCGCCCCCGCCTGACCACGCTCGGCGGCACCACCGAGGTCGGCGGCGGCCAGGGCGGTTACTACACCAAGGCCGAGTACCAGCAGCTCGTCCAGTACGCGGCGAGCCGCTACATGCTCGTCGTCCCCGAGATCGACATGCCGGGCCACACCAACGCCGCCCTGGCCTCCTACGCCGAGCTCAACTGCGACGGCGTCGTACGCGCCCCCTACACCGGCACCGCCGTGGGCTTCAGCTCGCTGTGCGTGGCAAAGGCCCCGACCGGCGCCTTCGTGGACGACGTCATCCGGGAGGTCGCGGCGATGACCCCGGGACCGTATCTGCACATCGGCGGCGACGAGGCGCGCGCCACCAGCCGCGTCGACTACATCGCCTTCATGGACCGCGCCCAGCAGGTCGTCGCCCGCTACGGCAAGACCGTCATCGGCTGGCACCAGATCGCCGCCGCCCACCTGGCCCCGGGCGTGATCGCCCAGTACTGGGGCACCAAGGGCGACGAGGAGCCGGTCGCGGCCGCCGCGCGGTCCGGCACCCGGCTGATCATGTCCCCGGCGAATCACGCCTACCTCGACATGAAGTACGACGAGGCGACGCCGATCGGCAAGACGTGGGCCGGCTACACCGAGGTCCGGCAGTCGTACGACTGGGATCCCGCAAGCGTGGTGCGTGGCGCGCCCGCGGCCTCGGTGATGGGGGTCGAGGCCCCACTGTGGTCGGAGACGGTCAGTGAGAGCTCCGACATCGAGTACCTGGCCTTCCCGCGCCTCCCGGCCATCGCCGAGGTCGGCTGGTCACCAGCGGCCAGCCACGGCTGGACGTCCTTCCAGCAGCGCCTGGCCGCCCAGGGCCCTCGCTGGACGGCGCTGGGCATCGGTTACTACCCGTCGCCGCAGGTGCCCTGGCAGTTCGCGTACTGAGGCGTACGTAGGGGGGCGCCCGGCATGATCATGCCGGGCGCCCCCCTACGTACTGTGACGTGCTCACTCCTCGACGAGCAGGCCCCGCCGCAGCCGCCCGAGGGTGCGGGTCAGCAGCCGGGACACGTGCATCTGTGAGATGCCCAGCTCCTCGCCGATCTCCGACTGCGTCATGTTGGCCACGAAGCGCAGCGCCAGGATCTGCCGGTCACGGGCCGGCAGCTCGGCGATCAGCGGCTTGAGGGACTCGACGTTCTCGATCCCCTCCAGCCCGTGGTCCTCGTATCCGATCCGGTCGGCCAGGGCGCCTTCGGAGTCGTCCTCGTCGGGCTGGGCGTCCAGCGAGCTCGCGGTGTACGCGTTGCTCGCGCCCATGCCTTCGATCACTTCCGCCTCGCTGAGCTGCAGCTTCTCGGCCAGCTCGGCGACGGTCGGGGCGCGATCCAGCCGCTGGGCGAGCTCGTCGCCGGCCTTGGCCAGGTCGAGCCGCAGCTCCTGCAGCCTGCGCGGGACGCGCACGGACCAGGAGGTGTCGCGGAAGAAGCGCTTGATCTCGCCGACGATGGTCGGCATCGCGAAGGTGGGGAACTCCACCCCACGGCTCAGCTCGAAGCGGTCGATCGCCTTGATCAGGCCGATGGTGCCGACCTGGACGATGTCCTCCATCGGCTCGCTGCGGGAGCGGAACCGGGAGGCCGCGAACTTCACCAGGGCCAGATTGAGCTCAACCAGGGTGTTGCGGACATACGAATACTCAGGTGTTCCTTCTTCCAGCACCTGAAGGCGCTGGAACAGCGTCTTGGACAGGGCCCGTGCGTCAACCGGGTTCACCTCGTCGTAAGGGGGGATCTCGGGCAGGCCCTCCAGGCCCTCGAACCCCTCCTGCTCGGTCTCAGCGGCCTCGGGTGTCGCCGACGTGGTGTGCACGTCGAGCCGGGGTGCCATGTGGTCCTCCCTCGGTGAGCGGACATCTCAACTCAACGCCTACCCCGTTTCGGGGACAGTTTGCAACCCGGGCCGAAACTGCTCGTTCCGCTTGCACGGGCCCGACTACCGGCGACTTCCGGAAACGCGTAGGGTTTCGACGTTCGCATCGCTGAGGACCAGGAGGGGCGCGACATGGACCGCGAGGTGGTCGGCACTGCCGGCCGTGATCGGCTGGAAGTCGCGGTACGCCGCTACCCGATGAGCGCCGTCGTGACCCCGTCGGGTGAGCTTGATCACCACACCGCCGATCTGCTGCGCGAGCCGCTCGACCAGCTCGCAGGGGACGGCATCGCCACCGTGGTCATCGACTGCTCCAACTTGGATTTCTGCGACTCCACCGGCCTCAATGTGCTGCTCGGCGCCCGGCTGAAGGCCGAGGCGGCGGGTGGCGGGGTGCACCTCGCGGGGATGAAGCCGACCGTGGCCCGGGTGTTCGAGATCACCGGCGCCGATGCCGTCTTCACCGTCCACGCGACCCTGGACGACGCCTTGAAGGAATAACCGGAGAGGCCCCCTTGGCGGCTTCTTAGGCATCACACTGTTTCCGTACGGCTCGGGAGGTGTCTGCCGGGGGACTACGGGCAGGAGATGGGCGGGTAAGAAGACCATCGGGAAGCTCTCGGAGTTTTCCGTAACGTTCTCGGATATCTCGGACAATATTTGTCAGACGTCGGTGAGGTGAAGCGCTGATGAGCACCACCCGGCCCTACGCGGCCGACGACCGCGGCCCGGACACGGGTGACGCGGGCGTGCCCTCAGTGCGCCAGGTCCGTCGGCTTCGGCTCGCCGATGTCGCCGGCGTAGTTCCCCGCGCCCGCGACTTCACCCGGCAGGCTCTGTACGACTGGGGCTGGCTGCCGGCTGAGACGGCGGACCGCAGAGCCGCCGCCGAGGACGTCCTGCTCGTGGTGTCCGAGCTGGTCACGAACGCCTGCCTGCACGCGGGCGGCCCGGAGGAGCTGCGGGTGCACCGCTGTCCCAAGTCGCTGCGGCTCGAGGTGTTCGACGGCGGTTCCGGCGATCCGGCCCCGCGTACCCCGCACCGGGCCGGGCGGCCCGGAGGGCACGGGATGTTCATCGTGCAGCGGCTGTGCCTGGACTGGGGGGTCGTACGCCAGCAGGACGGGCATCCGGGGAAGATGGTCTGGGCGGAAGTGGCCGCGCCGGCGCCTAACCCCGGCTGACCGGCGGCGGTTCGGTTTCCCGTTCGCCGCTCTTCCGTTCGGCCCTTTTTCTGTTCGTCGTTTTCCCCTCCCTGGTTTACCCTGCCCTCTCTCTTCCTCGCGGGCGTGCTGTCGGGCGCCGAATCTGATACACCGTCAGTAACTCCTTGGGGGAAGGGGGACTCCCGTGCGGCATTCCATCGCCAGCGCCGCCGTGGCGGCCGTCGCGGCGGTCACGGCCGTCGCTGTCGGCGCCGACATATCCGTGAGCGACACCACGCCTCAGGTCGGTGACACCGTCACGGTGACCTACGTGCTGGACGCGCCGCTGGCCATCCTTCAATCTCGCCATCCCGGCGGACCAGATCACGCCCACCGTGAAGGTCCGGCTCGGCGGGGCCCAGACTGACCTGCTCACCTTCGTCGGCCCGAAGAACAACCCGGTGATCCCGGCCGGGGCGGACTTCCCCAACTTCACCATCAGCGGCACCTTTACGGTGACCGCCCCCGGCGACATCACCCTGACGCCCTCCGACTTCAACGTCCACTCCGACTACAGCATCTCCACCGACAGCCCCTGCACCGTCAACAACCCGCCCGCGCCCGTGGCCACCACCATCACCGCAACGTCGGCCCCGGCGACCAACAACCTTAAGCTCGCGCTGAGTTCCGCCTCCGGGGTCATCGGCGCGTCCGTCACCGTCACCGGCACCGGCACCGGCACCGGCTTCACCCCGGACACCGCGGTCACCGTCGTCCGGCGTCAAGGGTGCGGACGCGACCGGCGTGTACACCGCGGCCACGCCCGATTCCTCGGGCGGCTTCACGGCGTCCCTGGCCGTCAGCAATCTCGACACCACCGGCATCCTGGCCTTCGAGGGCACGACGTACGACGCGTCGACGGCCGCCGGACCGATCGCGTACAGCGTCATCGACAACAGCCCGCCGCTGCCCGGCAGTCAGAAGCTCACCGCGGCCGTCAAGAGCGGCGCGCTGTCCACGACGCAGGCCGGCGACACCGTCGAGATGACGGCCGGCGACGCGAGCGGGAGCGTCGCGCACTCCACCGGCGCGCTCAACGCCGTCACCGTCAAGGACTACCGCGCCGGCTCCACCGGCTGGTCCCTCACCGCCAAGGCCACCGACTTCGACGGCCCCGGCAGTGCGGTCATCAGCGCCGACGCCCTGAGCTGGACGCCGTCCTGCACGACAGCGGCCGGGAGCCCCAGCACCTGAGTCGCCGGCTCGGCCGGGACCATCGGCACGGCGGGCGCCACCTGGCAGCGCCTCCGCCGCTGACTGTGTCCCGGCGCGGCCCGCCGGACGTCACATCCGGCGGGTCTCCAGGAGGAAGCAGCCGAACTCGACCGCTCGCAGGTGAACCGCCGCCACCGCCGGGTCGCGGTAGAGCTCCTCCAGCTCCTCCTCGATCGTGGGACGGCCCGCGCCCGCCTCCACGTACCGGCCCCGCAGGATCCGGCCGTCCGCGGTGTACGCGCGCAGCACGCGGCGGTCTCCACGCATGTCCGCCGGGAAGCCGGTGCCGGTCGGGCCGCCGCAGTCCTCGGCGTGCACGAAGACCGGCCCCACCTCGCTGTACGGGCCGGGGGCGGCGCCGGTCTCCTCGGCCCAGCGGCGCAGCGGCGCGTAGGAGGCCAGGGCGACGGTCTCCCCGGGATTGCTCCGCCCGAAGCAGCACCGCAGCGGATTGCCACCCTCCTCGTCGACGACCAGCTGTGGGCGGTGGCCGGCGTCATCGTGGTCCCGCAGCTTCCGCAGGACATCCGGGGCTATGGCACGGATCTCGTAACGCGTCTCATCCATGCGATCCATGCTGGCGTCGGGCCGTCCGCGGTGCTGGCGGGAATCGGACGTCGCGCTCCCCCCGCACAACGACGAAGGGGCCCCGGAGCGGTGTCGCTCCGGGGCCAGCAGCTCAGGGAAGTGACGTCAGTGGACGTCGCCCATCAGCTTGATGACCTTCCGGCGGTACATCACGAAGGCGAAGCCCGCGAGGAGTGCCACCGCGCCCTGGATCGCGAAGGCGGTCTCGGAGAGGAAGGCGTCGCCGATGACCAGCTGGAGGACGGCCGCGACGCAGTCGCCCGCCGTCACGGCGAGGAAGAACAGGCCCATCATCTGGCTGGCGTACTTGGCCGGGGCCAGCTTCGTGGTGACCGAGAGGCCGACCGGGGACAGGCAGAGCTCCGCGACGGTCTGGATCAGGTACACCATGGTCAGCCACACCGGGGAGACCTTGGTGTCGCCCGAGGCGGCGGCCTGGGCGAGCATCATCACCACGAAGGAAGCGCCGATGCCGATGAGGCCGTACGCGAACTTGACCGTGGTGCTCGGGTTCCGCCGGCCCAGCTTCATCCACAGGGCGGCGAAGACCGGGGCGAAGGCCATCACGAACAGCGGGTTCAGGGACTGGAACCAGCTCTCCGGGAAGTGGAAGCCGAAGAGCTTCGACGAGGTGTGGTCGGAGGCGAAGACGGTCAGGGTCGAGCCGGACTGGTCGTAGATCATCCAGAACAGCGCGGCCACGACGAAGAACCAGATGAAGCCGGTCACCTTCGACTTCTCGTCCACCGTCAGGTCGGTGTCCCGGCGGATGCGGGCGAAGTAGTACGCCGGCAGGGCCAGGCCCACCAGCGACAGCGGCCACAGCACCCAGTTGATGGTGAAGTGTCCGGTGAAGGTGACGACGCCGTAGAAGGCGACGGCGGCGACCAGCCACAGCAGCGCCTTCTTCAGCAGCGCGGCGCGCTCGGCGGCGACCAGCGGGGTCGGGACGACGCTGCTGACCGGGGCGAGGTGCTTGGTGCCCAGCAGGAACTGTCCCAGGCCCAGCGCCATACCGACGCCGGCCAGGGCGAAGCCCAGGTGCCAGTTGACGGTCTGGCCGACGGTGCCGATGACCAGCGGCGCGAGGAAGGCACCGAGGTTGATGCCGATGTAGAAGATGGTGAAGCCGCCGTCACGACGCGGGTCGTTGCGGTCCGGGTAGAGCTGGCCGACCATCGTGGAGATGTTGGACTTCAGCAGGCCGGAGCCGACGGCGATGAAGACCAGGCCGATGAAGAAGGACGGCTTGGCCGGCACGGCCAGCAGGAAGTGGCCGGTCATGATGATCGCGCCGCCGATGGCGACGGTCTTGCGCGGGCCCCACAGGCGGTCGGCGAACCAGCCGCCCGGCATCGCCAGGAGGTACACGGTCGCGGTGTAGACGCTGTAGATGGCACCGGCCGTGGCGGCCTTCATGCCCAGGCCGCCGTCCGCGACCGAGGCCGTCAGATAGAGGACGAGAAGCGCCCTCATGCCGTAGTAGCTGAATCGCTCCCACGTCTCGGTCATGAACAGAGTGGCCAGTCCGCGGGGGTGGCCGAAGAAGGTGTAACCGCCGGCAGCAGGGGTGTCCTGCGTGTGGGCGGCGTCCTTCGTCAGGCTGGACGCCATGGTCGATCCTTGCTTGCGGGTGGGGGAGAGGCGCATGGGGGGGTATACGCCCAGTCGTTCATGCTGGCGGGTACCAGCCCCGTCACAGCAGGGGCCCTCGGCGCGTCGTGCGTGCCAAAGGTCCCGGCGGGCTGTTACGGGCTTTTACATACTGTATGGCGGTCCGACATGTGGTATAGCATGACTTGAGACGTACCTCACAGGGTGTGACCAGGCTATAAGTCTGGTCCTATAGCAGGTCGCAGCCCTGCCCGCCTCGCGGGCTTCCCGTGCGGACTACCATCAGCGCATGACCCGCGTACTGCTCGCCGAGGACGACGCATCCATCTCGGAACCGCTCGCACGCGCTCTGCGCCGCGAGGGGTACGAGGTCGAGGTGCGCGAGGACGGCCCCACCGCTCTAGAAGCCGGCCTGCTGGGCGCCTTCGACCTGCTGGTGCTCGACCTGGGGCTGCCCGGTATCGACGGCCTGGAAGTGTGCAGGCGACTGCGCACCGAGGGCCATGGCTTCCCGGTCCTGGTGCTCACCGCCCGCGCCGACGAGGTCGACACCGTGGTCGGCCTGGACGCCGGCGCCGACGACTACGTGACCAAGCCCTTCCGGCTGGCCGAGCTGCTCGCCCGGGTGCGGGCGCTGCTGCGGCGCGGCCAGACCGAGGGCGGCAGCACCCCGCAGCCGTCCACCCAGGGCGTACGGATCGACGTCGAGTCGCACCGCGCCTGGATGGGCGACGAGGAACTCCAGCTCACCGCCAAGGAGTTCGACCTGCTCCGGGTCCTGGTCCGGGACGCGGGCCGGGTGGTCACCCGTGAGCAGCTGATGCGCGAGGTCTGGGACACGACCTGGTGGTCATCGACCAAGACCCTCGACATGCACATCTCCTGGCTGCGGAAGAAACTCGGCGACGACGCCGCCGCGCCGCGCTACATCTCCACGGTGCGCGGCGTGGGCTTCCGCTTCGAGAAGAACTGAGGCTCTGCCGGGCAGGCAGCCGGTGACCGGGGCACCGTGCGCTCGCGCCGGTGCTCCGCACCGCGTCGTGGTGCGGCATCCTTAATGTGTCATCCCTGCCCGGAGGGCCAATTGCGCCGCCGTCTGATTTCCTCCACGCTCGCCGTGGTGCTCGTCGTCATCGCCGTCTTCGGCGTCTCGCTCGTCATCGTCGAGGCCCGGACGATCGAGAACAGCGCCCAGGAGAGCGTCGACTCCGAGGCGGTGCGGCTCGTCAGCGTCGTCGAGAACCGCCTGCTCAGCGGTGAGAAGGTCAACCGGCAGGTGCTGACGCAGCAGATCACCCCCGACCGCTACGCCCTCGTCGAGATCCCCGGCAACGATCCGATCGAGATGGGCACCCGCCCCAGCGGGAAGGTGATCGCCTCGACCCAGAAGGGCGAGCACGGCGAGACCGTCACCGTCGAGGAGTCTCGGCGCCATGTCAGCGACGAGATCGGCCGTACGCTCCTGATCATCCTGGCCGTCGCGCTGCTCGCCGTACTGGCCGCCGTCGTCCTCGCCGTCAGACAGGCCCGGCGGCTCGGCAGCCCTCTCACCGACCTCGCCGAGACCGCGGAACGCCTCGGCTCCGGCGACCCCAGGCCCCGCCACCGCCGCTACGGGGTGCCCGAGCTGGACCGGGTCGCCGATGTGCTCGACTCCAGCGCCGAGCGGATCGCCCGGATGCTCACCGCCGAGCGGCGGCTCGCGGCGGACGCCTCGCACCAGCTGCGTACGCCCCTCACGGCGCTCAGCATGCGGCTGGAGGAGATCATCGCCACCGCGGACGAGCAGGAGACGGTCAAGGAGGAGGCGACCATCGCCCTGGGCCAGGTCGAGCGGCTGACGGACGTCGTCCAGCGGCTGCTGACCAATGCCCGCGACCCGCGCACCGGCTCGGCCGTCGACTTCGACCTGGACGAGGTCATCAAGCAGCAGGTCGAGGAATGGCGGCCCGCCTATCGCAACGAGGGCCGCACCATCACCACCGCCGGTACGAAGCGGCTGCGCGCCGTCGGCACCCCCGGCGCCGTCGCCCAGGTCCTGGCCACGCTGATCGAGAACGGGCTCATGCACGGCGCCGGCACCGTCACCATCTCCACCCGCGTCACCGGCAACCAGGCTGTGGTCGAGGTCACGGACGAGGGCCAGGGCGTCCCGCCGGAACTTGGCTCCAGGGTCTTCGAGCGCACGGTCAGCGGCCGTAACTCCACGGGTATCGGCCTAGCGGTCGCCCGGGACCTCGCGGAGGCGGACGGCGGCCGTCTGGAGCTCCTCCAGCAGCGTCCGCCGGTCTTCGCGCTGTTCCTGGCCCGGGAGGGCGAGGTCTAGAGCCTCACACCTAGCGGCGGGTGGTCTCCGCCGCGGCGTCGCCGGCCAGGAACGATTCTGCTTGCTCCAGCGCATCGCGCGCCGGCAGGGCCTTGAAGACCCAACTGCGGTAGGACCAGAAGCGGAAGAGGGTGGCGACACCGATACCGGCGAACTTCGCGATGTTGCTCTGCAGCGAGCTGTCCCAGCCCATCCCATATGTCACCGCGTACAGAACGCCGTTCTCGATAACCAGCCCGATCGCGCTGAAGAAGAGGAAGAGCCCGAGCTCCTTGGTACGCCCTGTCTTCTCACGGTCGCGGTACGTGAAATACCGGAAGCCGATGTAATTGAAGGCGATCGACACCACCGTCGCGACGATGCTGGCCCGGACGACCTGCAGATTGGTGGCGTGGCGGACCAGGTTGAAGACCGCGATATTGACAAGGACGCCTACGCCGCCGACGGCGCCGAACTTGGCGACCTCCCGGTATATCCCCTTGATACGGCCCTGGAGCCCTGACGGGCTGGAGTGCAGCCCGGTCGATCCGCCCATAGTGATCGTTCGGTCCCGTCAGTAGTCGGCATTCATCAGTGCACTTCATGCTAACCGTGGCTTCGGGTACCCGACGGTCCGTGCGGTAATCGTGCGCCGATATCCTTGTGACTGTGACATTCCCGGTAGTCGGCATGATCGGCGGCGGCCAGCTCGCTCGTATGACCCACGAGGCTGGTATCCCGCTCGGCATCAGGTTCAAGCTCCTCAGCGACACCCCGCTCGATTCGGCGGCCCTGGTGGCGGGTGAGGTCGTCGTCGGCGACTACCGCGACCTGGAGACTCTGCGCGCCTTCGCGGAAGGTTGTGACGTCATCACCTTCGACCACGAGCACGTCCCCACCGAGCACCTGCGCGCCCTGGAAGCCGACGGCGTCGCTGTCCGCCCGGGGCCGGACGCCCTGGTGCACGCGCAGGACAAGGGCGTGATGCGGGCGCGGCTCGACGAGATCGGAGTGCCCTCGCCGAGGCACCGGATTGTAGACAATCCGGCCGATGTGACCGCCTTCGCGGAGGAAGGTGAAGGCTTCCCCGTCATCCTCAAGACCGTGCGCGGCGGCTACGACGGCAAGGGCGTCTGGGTCGTACGCAGCGAGGCGGACGCGGCCGAGCCCTTCCGGGCGGGCGTTCCGGTGCTCGCAGAGGAGAAGGTCGACTTCGCACGGGAGCTGGCGGCGAACGTCGTGCGGTCCCCGCACGGGCAGGCCGTCGCCTATCCCGTGGTGGAGTCTGTGCAGGTCGACGGCGTGTGCGACACCGTGATCGCCCCCGCGCCGGGCCTGGACGCCGACGTGTCGGCCCGCGCCCAGCAGCTCGCGCTGACCGTCGCCAAGGAGCTGGGTGTCACCGGCCACCTCGCGGTCGAGCTCTTCGAGACCCGCGACGGCCGGATCCTGGTGAACGAGCTGGCCATGCGCCCTCACAACAGCGGCCACTGGACCCAGGACGGAGCCGCCACCTCCCAGTTCGCCAACCATCTGCGCGCCGTGCTCGACCTGCCGCTCGGCGACCCCCGCCCGCGCTCCAGGTGGACCGTCATGGCGAACGTCCTCGGCGGCGACTACCCGGACATGTACCAGGGCTTCCTGCACTGCATGGCCCGCGACCCCCAGCTCAAGATCCACATGTACGGCAAGGACGTGAAGCCCGGCCGTAAGGTCGGCCACGTCAACACCTACGGCGACGACCTCGACGAGGTGCGTGAGCGCGCCCGCCACGCCGCCGACTACCTGCGAGGAACGATCACCGAATGAGCGCCCACCCGTCGCCCGACCCCCACCCCTCATCGAGCGCTGACGCGCGCCCCTTCCCAGTGGTCGGCATCGTGATGGGCTCCGACTCCGACTGGACGGTCATGGAGGCCGCCGCGCAGGTACTCGACGAGTTCGAGGTCGCGTACGAGGTCGACGTCCTGTCCGCACACCGCATGCCGCGCGAAATGGTCGCCTACGGCGAGCAGGCCGCCGACCGCGGCCTCAAGACGATCATCGCCGGGGCCGGTGGCGCCGCCCACCTGCCGGGCATGCTCGCCTCCGTCACCCCGCTGCCCGTGATCGGCGTCCCGGTGCCGCTGAAGTACCTGGACGGCATGGACTCGCTGCTGTCCATCGTCCAGATGCCGGCCGGCGTGCCCGTCGCCACGGTGTCGGTTGCCGGTGCGCGCAACGCCGGGCTGCTCGCCGTCCGTATCCTCGCCGCCCACGACGGCGAACTCCTCATCCGCATGCGGGCCTTCCAGGACGAGCTGAACGAGCAGGCCACGGAGAAGGGCAAGCGTCTGCGTGCCAAGGTGGAGGGCAGCAACGGATTCGGCTTCGGTAAGTAGAAGGTAGGCATCGATGGATCTGCTCGCCCGCGCCCATGAGCTCCTGGCCGAACACCCCGTGGTGGACGGCCACAACGACCTCCCCTGGGCACTGCGCGAGCAGGTCCGCTACGACCTCGACGCCCGCGACATCGCCACCGACCAGTCCGCGCACCTCCACACCGACCTCCCCCGTCTGCGGGCCGGCGGCGTCGGCGCGCAGTTCTGGTCCGTGTACGTACGGGCCGACTTGGCGGGCGACAAGGCCGTCACCGCCGTGCTGGAGCAGATCGACTGCGTGCGCCGGCTGGTCGACCGTTACCCGGCCGACCTCCGGCTCGCCGTCACCACCGACGACATGGAAGCGGCGCGCGCCGAGGGCCGTATCGCCTCTCTCATGGGCGCCGAGGGCGGCCACAGCATCAACAACTCGATGGGCGTGCTGCGCGGGCTCCACGAGCTCGGCGTCCGCTACATGACCCTCACCCACAACGACACCATCGACTGGGCCGACTCCGCCACGGACGCCCCCCGGCACGGGGGACTGAACTCCTTCGGCGTCGAGGTCGTCCGCGAGATGAACCGCCTCGGCATGCTCGTCGACCTCTCCCACGTCTCGCCCGACACCATGCGGGACGCCCTGCGCGTGAGCGAGGCGCCGGTCGTCTTCTCGCACTCGTCGTCCCGGGCCGTCTGCGACCACGTACGGAACATCCCGGACGATGTCCTGGAACTGCTGCCCCGCAACGGGGGAGTGGCGATGGCCACCTTCGTGCCCAAGTTCATCCTCCCGGCAGCCATCGAATGGACCCGCCGCGCCGACGAGAACATGGAGGCCCACGGCTTCCACCACCTCGACACCACCGCCGAGGCCATGAAGGTCCACGAGGCCTTCGAGGCCGAGCACCCCCGCCCCGTCGCCACCGCCTCCACCGTCGCCGACCACCTCGACCACATGCGCTCCGTCGCCGGCATCGACCACATCGGCATCGGCGGCGACTACGACGGCACCGCTTTCGTCCCCTCCGGCCTCGACGACGTCTCCGGCTACCCCAACCTCATCGCCGAACTCCTCCGCCGCGGGTGGACCGCCCCCGACCTCGCCAAGCTCACCTGGGGCAACGCGGTCCGCGTTCTGCGCGACGCGGAAGCCTCCGCTGCCGCGATCCGGACCACCCGTGGCCCGTCCAACGCGACGCTGGACGCGTAGCCCCTCCCTCCGGGTTGTGGGAAGGCGGTCCGCCGTGAGGCGAGCGAAGCGAGGTGGGGGCACCTCCCGGCCGAAGGCTGGGGGAGGGTTGGCACAACCCGGCCACGGACGCGAGGCCGCCGACGCACCGCGGCTACCACCGTCGTGGTGCGCGCCCGTCGCCGGGTGCGGGCCGGGTTGGGCCAGCCCGTCCCGCCTCAGGCGGACGGCCTACCCCCAACCCGGTGCTAGCAGGCGCACAGGCAGAAGGGGTGCCCCGCGGGGTCGGCGAAGACGCGCCAGCTACGCCGGCCCGCGCCGTCGTCGAGGAGGGTCGCGCCCAGCGCCAGCACCCGCTCCTGCGCGGCGTCCAGGTCGTCCACCGTGACGTCGAGATGGAACTGCTGCGGCCGCTCCGGGTCGGGCCAGCGCGGTGCCCGCAGCTGGGGTGCCTGCTGGAAGGACAGGTTCGGGCCGTCCTCGCGGACGAGGTCGACCCAGTCGTCGCCGTCCGCGCTCACCTTGCCGCCGACCACCTCGGCGTAGAAGGCGGCGAGCCCCTTGGGGTCGGGACAGTCCACGACGACGGTGCCCAGTGTTCCGATCACGATGTGCCTGCCTCTCTGCTGTTACCGCTTACGAGTGTCATCAGGTAACCGTTACCTCATGATGGCGCCACGCCGGTAACCTGGCAAGGGTGAATCAGCCCGGCGAACGTGCCCCCGCCCCCGAGCCGCTACGCCTGGCTCAGGACCTGGCCAACACCGTCGACCTCGAGAACGCGGAAAGCGACCAGCTGCGCACCCTCGACGGTCTGGTGGCCTTCGCCGGCGCCCACGGCATCGACGGCCTGAGCTTCGACACGCACGACCTCGCCGACGCCCGTGAGCTGCGCGAAGCCCTGCGCGACGCCTGCCAGGCACATACCGGCACCGACGTCCCGGCCGCCTCGGCCGCCGCCCTCGACCGGCTGCTGGCCCGCGCCCCACTCGTCCTTGCCGTCGACACCCAAGGAGCCGCCACCCTGCGCCCCGCCCCCGGGCTCACCGGCGCCGCCGCGCTCACCGCCCGTATCGCCGCCGGCATAGCCACCGCCGTCGCCGACGGAACCTGGCCACGGCTCAAGGCCTGCGAGGCGCACAGCTGCCGCTGGGTGTACTACGACCGTAGCCCGGCGGGCCGCAGCCGCTGGTGCACGATGGCGATCTGCGGCAGTCGGGCCAAGATGCGGGCGTACCGCAGCCGAGGAACGTAGGAGCAGGGACGCAGCCTTACGCGTTCGGGCGGCCCATCGCCCGGTACGTCCAGTCGGCCTTGCGCCACAGCGCGGCGTCCAGCGCGTTGCGGCCGTCGATCACATGCCGCCGCGCGGTGACCTCGCCCAGCTCCGCCGGGTCAAGCTCGCGGAACTCACGCCATTCGGTGAGGTGCAGGACGACCTCGGCCCCGCGCACCGCGTCCAGCGCGGTCGGGGCGTACCCGAGGGTCGGGAAGAGCTTGCGGGCGTTGTCCATGGCCTTGGGGTCGTAGACCGTGACCTGGCCGCCCTGGAGGTGGATCTGCCCGGCGACGTTGAGCGCGGGCGAGTCCCGTACGTCGTCGGAGTCCGGCTTGAAGGCCGCGCCGAGCACACCGATCCGCTTGCCCAGGAAGCCGCCCGGGCCGCAGGCCTCGCGGGCCAGCTCGACCATGTGGCCGCGTCGGCGCATGTTGATGGAGTCGACCTCGCGCAGGAAGGTCAGCGCCTGGTCGGCGCCCAGCTCGCCGGCCCGGGCCATGAAGGCGCGGATGTCTTTGGGCAGGCAGCCGCCGCCGAAGCCGATGCCGGCCCGCAGGAACTTGTGGCCGATCCGCTCGTCGTACCCGATGGCTTCCGCCAGCTTCGCGACGTCGCCACCGGCTGCCTCGCTGACCTCGGCCATCGCGTTGATGAAGGAGATCTTCGTGGCGAGGAAGGCGTTGGCCGCCGTCTTGACCAGTTCAGCGGTCGGATAGTCGGCCACCACGAAGGGCGTGCCTTCTGCGACGGGTGTCGCGTAAACCTCGCGCAGCAGCTTCTCCGCCCGCTCCGAGGCGACGCCCACCACCAGCCGGTCCGGGTGCAGTGTGTCCTGCACCGCGAAGCCCTCCCGCAGGAACTCCGGGTTCCACGCCAGCTCCGCCTGCTCACCCGCCGGAGCCAGCTCCGCGAGCCGGGCGGCCAGCCGGGCCGCGCTGCCCACCGGGACGGTGGACTTGCCGACCACAAGCGTGGGCCGCGTCAGATGCCGGGCGAGCGACTCGAAGGCGCTGTTGACGTAGCTCATGTCGCACGCGTACTCCCCGTGTTTCTGCGGGGTGTTGACGCATACGAAGTGCACGTCGCCGAACTCCGCGACCTCTTCCCACGACGTCGTGAACCGCAGCCGCCCGGTCGACCCCTCGATCCCGGCGACGTGCCGGGCCAACAGCTCCTCGAGCCCCGGCTCGTACATCGGGACCTTGCCCGCCGACAGCATCGCGACCTTCTCGGGCACGACGTCGAGGCCGAGCACCTCGAACCCGAGTTCCGCCATGGCGGCGGCATGGGTGGCACCGAGGTAGCCGGTACCGATCACGGTCAGCTTGAGCGCCATCTGTCAGGTGTCCCTCTCCGGTGGGCTGTGGATGCCGAGCATATCCGGGGTCTCAATCCGGGAAAGTCCGGGCGTGGAGGAGGTGTGAAGGCGACAATGCGCACAGGTGTACGCGCGGGGAGCGCTGTGGGAGAGGTGGGGGCTATGACTCAGGCTGACGTGGAGCCGGGCAGACCGGACACGCCGGAGGCGTCCGAAGCGGTGAAGGCGGCGGACTCGCTGGACGAGGCGGACTCGCTGGACGTGGTGGACGCGCCCTCGGAGAACGACCGGGCCGCGCGCAGACGCCGCCGCACCCGGCGCGTGCTGATCGGGGCCCTGACGCTGCTCCTGGCCGGCGTCGGCGGGATAGCCGGCACCGGCTGGTGGGCCATCGAGCACTACACCGGCAAGGTCAGCCGGATTCCCAACGCCTTCCCGACCGATGTCCCGGCGAGCGCCCAGCCCAAGGACAGCAAGGGTGGCGAAACCTTCCTGCTGGTCGGCGTCGACCGGCGTTCCGACCTGCCGACCACCGGCAAGGACGCCAAGGTCTCCGACTGGAAGTACGGCGCCCAGCGCAGCGACACGATGATGCTGGTACACATCCCGGCCAACCACAAAAACACGTACGTCGTCTCGCTCCCGCGCGACAGCTGGGTCTCCATCCCCGGTCACCGCAAGGCCAAGCTCAACGCCGCGTTCTCCTGGGGCGGCTCCCCACTACTCATCGACACCGTCCAGCGGCTGACCGATGTCAAGATCGACCACCTCGCCGTCATCGACTGGAGCGGCTTCAAGGCCCTCACCGACTCGGTCGGCGGCGTCACCCTCGGCGGCAAGCACATGAACGGCGAGCAGGCCCTCACGTACATACGTGAGCGATACCACCTGCCGCGCGGCGACTTCGACCGCACCCACCGCCAACAGGCCTTCCTCCGGGCGGTGATCGCCAAGACGCTCACTCCCTCCACCTTCTCCAGCCCGCTCAAGGCCAAGAAGCTGCTGGACCAGGTCACCAACACCGTCAGCGTCGACGACCAGCTCTCCGACAGCGCCCTGCGCGACCTGCTGTGGAGCATGAAGGGTGTGCGCTCGGGCGACATGGTCTTCATGAACGCCCCCGTCACCGGCACCGACATGATCAAGGGCCAGTCGGTGGTCCTCCTCGACGAGAACGGCACCTCGCAGCTGTGGGAGGCCATGACCAACGACACCATGGCCGACTACATCGCCACCCACTCCGTGGACAAGCTGGGCGCGACCACGCCGTAAGCAACATCACGTGTGCTTAGGCAGCCGGGAAGCATAAAATCACAGGGTTACTTAACAGTAGTTAGCACCCAGGGGAGTGAGCAGCGTGGCGGGCTCGACCGATTTCGACCTCTTCCGCACCTCGGAGGAGCACGACATGCTCCGTGACGCGGTGCGCTCGCTCGCCGAGGCGAAGATCGCGCCCTTCGCCGCCGAGGTGGACGAACAGGGCCGCTTCCCCCAGGAGGCGCGCGACGCCCTGGAGGCCAACGACCTCCACGCCGTCCACGTCCCGGAGACCTACGGCGGCGCCGGTGCCGACGCCCTGTCCACCGTCATCGTCATCGAGGAGGTCGCCCGCGTCTGCGCCTCCTCCTCCCTCATCCCCGCAGTCAACAAGCTGGGCTCGCTGCCCGTCCAACTGTCCGGCTCCGAGGAGCTGAAGCACAAGTACCTCGGCGCGCTGTCCCGGGCGGAGGGCATGTTCTCGTACTGCCTGTCCGAGCCGGACGCCGGCTCCGACGCGGCGGGCATGAAGACCAAGGCCGTCCGCGACGGCGACTACTGGGTGGTCAACGGCGTCAAGCGCTGGATCACCAACGCCGGGGTCAGCGACTTCTACACCGTCATGGCGGTGACGGACCCGGAGAAGCGTTCCAAGGGCATCTCGGCCTTCGTCGTCGAGAAGTCCGACGAGGGCGTCTCCTTCGGCGCCCCGGAGAAGAAGCTCGGCATCAAGGGCTCCCCGACCCGAGAGGTCTACCTCGACAACGTCCGCATCCCCGCCGACCGCATCATCGGCGCCGAGGGCACCGGCTTCGCCACCGCCATGAAGACCCTCGACCACACCCGCGTCACCATCGCCGCCCAGGCCCTCGGCATCGCCCAGGGCGCCCTGGACTACGCCGCCGGGTACGTCAAGGAGCGCAAGCAGTTCGGCAAGGCCATCGCCGAGTTCCAGGGCATCCAGTTCATGCTCGCCGACATGGCCATGAAGCTCGAAGCCGCCCGCCAGCTCACCTACGCCGCCGCCGCCAAGTCCGAGCGCACCGACTCCGACCTGACCTTCTTCGGCGCCGCCGCCAAGTGCTACGCCTCGGACGTCGCCATGGACATCACCACCGACGCCGTCCAGCTCCTCGGCGGCTACGGCTACACCCGCGACTACCCCGTCGAGCGCATGATGCGCGACGCCAAGATCACCCAGATCTACGAAGGCACCAACCAGGTCCAGCGCATCGTCATGGCCCGCAACCTTCCGTAGGGGGCAGCCCGTTCCTATGACAAGAGGCACCCCTCGGGGTGCCTCTTGTCATAGGACAGCCGTTGTCAGGAGGCCTTGACGGTGACCTTCTCGTCGTTCTTCAGCTCGGAGATGAGCTGCTTGGCCTTCGTTGTGTCCCACTTGATGGCGCTGCCGCCCGACGACGTCGTTATGGAGCCCGAGGTGGGCATGTTCATCGACGTGCCGTTGCCGCCCTGGACGCTCTTCATTGCCCAGAACATCGAGGCCAGGTTCCACAGGCTCATGTCCTTGTCGACGATGAGGGTGTCGAGACCCGCGCTCATCGTCGGGTAGAGCTTGAAGGGGTTGAGGATCGTGCCCGGGGTGGCGACCTGGCTGGAGAGGGCGGCCAGGAACTTCTGCTGGTTCTTGGTGCGGTCCAGGTCGCTGCCGGCGAGGGCGTAGCGGGTGCGGACGAACTCCAGGGCCTGCGCCCCGTTGAGGGTCTGCTTGCCCTTCTTGAAGTTGGCGCCGGACTTGGAGTCCTTGATGTCCTGCGGGATGTCGAGGGTCACACCGCCGACCGCGTCGACGATGTTGGCGAAGCCGGAGAAGCCGATCTCCGCGTAGTGGTCGATGTGCAGACCGGTGTTGTACTCGATGGTGCGGACAAGGAGCGTGGCGCCGTCCATCGAGAACGCGGCGTTGAGCTTGTCGGAGCCGGGGGACTGGTACATCTTGCCGGACGACGAGCCCTTGAAGCTCGGGATGGTGACGTACGAGTCGCGGGGCAGGGAGATGAGCGAGTTCCCGTTGTTGCCGACGTGCAGGATCATCATCGAGTCGGTGCGCTTGCCGGCGGCGGAACCGGTGTGCAGGTCCTTCTTCTGCGCGGCGGTCATGCCCGCGCGGCTGTCGGAGCCCACGATCAGGTAGTTGGTGCCCTTGCCCGCCGCCGGGCGATCTATGACCTGGGAGAGGTCCACCTCGCGGCGCACCTTTCCGTCGGCCCAGAAGTACGTGCCGACGGAAACGGCCAGCACCGCCACCACGAGCGCGAGCACGGTGAGTTTGACCTTACGGGCTCGGCTGCCGGGGACGCGGGGGCGGGCGCCGCCGCCACCGCCCGGGCGGCCCCCGCCGTAACCGGGGCCGCCGGGACCGCCAGGGCCGCCGGCGTACCCC
>NZ_RJVR01000096.1 GCF_003999195.1 Streptomyces soli | reverse complement strand
GCCCCGGGCAGCCGCCAACTCGCCTCGTACCGCGGCCAACTCGGCGAAGAGGTCCTTCGCGGACCAGACGGCATCCCCCACACCGACACCCTAGCGATGCCAGCCGGCCAGCGAACCGGCCGCACCCTGCTGAATAGCTACCTTCCAGGAGCTCGCCCGCAGGATCAACCCTGTGGTGGCGGGCTGGCTCAACTACTACAGCCGTTTCAGGCCGTGGGAGCTGATTCCCTTCGTGATGCGCATCAACGCCTACCTGGTGCGCTGGATCCGCCAGAAGTACAAACGGCTTGCGGCTCAGCGGAAGGCCATCGCGAAGATGCAGGAGATCGCCCAGCGATATCCCCGCATGTTCGTGCACTGGCGCCTGACCACGGGTGCCGTATCGGCCTGATGACCAGAACGACAAGAGCCGTGTAAAGGGCGACTTTTACGCACGGTTCTGTGAGAGCCGAGGGGTGAGATCCCCCTCGGCTACTCGGCACTGTCAGCCATCCCCTCGCTGCGGCAACAGCGACGATTGCGCCGGACACGGCACAACACGGCGAAGGGCACTTACCTGTGGCCGGAGAAAGCGCAGCCTCGGCAGAGGTGCTGCGAGCTGTCGAGCGATTGAGTGCCCGGGTGTACCGGAACCTGCGCGCGGGCGCACGGGTGGACGGCGAGGCCGTGGAGTTGGCGTGTCTGCTGCTGGACTGGGGCCACAGCGCCGACGCTGTCCGCGAACTCGTCGCCAGGCGGCCGTCGGACATCCCTGGACCGGAGATGGCTGAGCTGGCGGCGGAGCTGCTGCGGGCCATCGGGTTCGATCCGGGGTTCGCGCTCGCTCCCGAGCGGCTTGCTGTCCTGGAGCAGGCGGTGCGGATGGTGGCGGCGGACTTCGCGGGCAGCGCAGTCGTCGACGGTCTGCATGTCGTGCGGGCGCAGGACGTCGGCCCCCGGGCGCTGCTGGCGTTGGGAGACGGCACGCTGCTCAGCTCAGGGAACGGCCTGGCTCCTTCGGCGGGGGACGATCCGGTGCGGGCTCTGGTCGAGATCGCGATGGAGGTACAGGACGAGGTGGCGGCTCGGTTCTGGCTGGTCTGGCCGGTCTGCCCGCGACACGGCCTCGGCGTGCGCCCTGTGGCGGAGGCCGGCACCGCCCGGTGGCGCTGCGCCGGCGGTCCGTGCGGGCACTTCGCGGGGCCGGTGGGCGGGTTGGCCACGGCCGGGTAGACGTCCTGAACACCTGGTTGCGGGGGCGGTTCCCGCATCGGTTCGCCTGGTGTCAGTGGAGCCCGCACCGCAGCACACAAGGGCCGGGCCGGATCTTCCTGAGCGGAGTCCGGGCCGGCCCTTGTGTGGGCTATGCCCAGCGCATTCCCAGCTCGGTCTGGGTGGCGTTGCGCTCGGGCTACGTCAGTAGCCCGGCGATCGGCAGTTGCGCCATGCGCGCGTGGAAGATCCTGGCCGCCCAGCCCGACGCCAAGCAGCGCGCCGCGCTGGATGCCCTGGTGGCGTTCGCCGCCACGATGCGCACCACCGCCGCCGACGAGGCGATCGAGGTCTTCGACCTGCTCATGGCCGACCTCGCCCGCACCTCGGCGAACCACGAAGCACTGGACGGGCGAGGGGGCGGACCATGGGCAGGTTCAAGGCGGGCAAGCCGCGGCGGGAGCGGTTCCGGGTCGACGGGCAGGCGGTGGACGAGGCCGCGATGTGGGCCGAGACGGCTCGGATGGCGAACCGGGTGGACGACCACGGCCGCATCCTGTTCTGGGACGACCCGGCGCTGCAACTCGGTGAGCTGGCCACCGGCATCGACCCGGCCACCGGTCGGATGCAGACCGCGCCTGGCGAGAGCGGGCAGATGCCCGCCGCGCTGTTCGAGCCGGAGAGGGCGATGCTCGCGCGCAAGCCGGGCGAGGCACCCACCGAGGGGTCGGGACGCTATATGAGGGCGCCTCAGTTCGCGCCGGGGCCGACATCGTTCTTGTGGGCCTCGTAGTGGGCACGGTTCGCCTCGATGACGCGATCTACCGCCTTGGCTACCTCGCTCCTCTCCCGGGCCCGCTTGCCTCTGCCAGCCGTGCTGGTCCCGGAGGTTCCCGCCGTCTGCGTTGTGGACTTCGTCGAGGGCTGGTGACGATGGGCGTCACGCACTCGGTGCCACCTGTGCGTCGGCCACCACAGGTCGGTACCGTCCGAGGCCGCGGACGTACACGCCTCTGCCGTACCACTGGTTGGCGGACATGCGCGTGGCCCATCCCTCCGCGGACAACTTCCTCAGCACGTCTCGGACGACGCGAACCGACGTCCCGGCCGAGCCGGGCTCGTCCGTCAGGCCCCGGGCCGAGTCGATCGCCGCCGCAATGGACTCGGCGGAAGCGGGCAGCTCCAGCGACTCCGTAACGGCCACGGTGCTCTGCCTCGTGGGGCGGTGCCGCGACCGCCACCATCTCGGCATTTTCACGGATCCTCCCCTCCCAAATTCGGAACGGATCCGACGGGGCTCATGGCCGGTAGCGTCACCATAGGGCAACCAGACGCCTGCCGACACGGGCTTTTGTGGGATATCCTGTGGGTTCCGGCGGACCTTCAGGACGCCTCGGCGGCTCTGGCCAGGCAGTTTGTGGCCCTTGCCCGCGTTCCCGGAAGAAGATCATGAGGCTTCGTCAGGAATCCCGAAGAACCCTCATGATCCACTGAGCGCTCCTGCCACCCCGGGTGGCTCGTGACCAGGGGGCGACGAGGTGACCGCGAGGTGCGGAGAATCAAGACGAACCCACGGGATATCCCGCAGTACGCGCGATGCGCCAGCTGGCGCGCGGCCGGGACGACTGTGCGCCAGGATGACGAGGGCCTGACTGCGATGTGCCGGTGTGGTGTCAGTGACGGTTGTCGGTGACGGTGTGTCAGGTGGCTGTAGGTGTCCTGCTTGTTGTGCTGTGACGTGGTACGTGGTGGCTGGTCGGCTGTCGTGGGGCGCTACACCTTGCCTTGTCTCACTGTCATGAGAATGGTCCTTCTGATCTGACACAGAGCGTCACCACCGGGATCTTGGAAGAGCCGAATCTCTTACCACCCCGCTCAGCGGCCAGGCCCCTGGCCGGGGCACACTGACTGAACGAAAACGGGTGCGGCGCGCACGCCGCTCACGGCATGTGCGCCGTGCCTTCCGCGATATCGAGGAGCAGCTGTGACCACCATCGCCATCATCGGAGCAGGTCCTGGCCTGGGAGCGGCCGTTGCCGAACGGTTCGGCCGCCAGGGCTTCGATGTCGCACTCATCTCGCGCAACCAGGAGCATGTCGACGCCCTGGCCGGCGCCCTTGCCAGGGAAGGCGTGAACGCGCGCGGCTTCGTGGCCGACGTACGTGACCAGGCAGCCCTCGCGGCGGCCCTGGACGCCGCGGCCGTGACGCTGGGCCCGATCGAAGTCCTGCAGTACAGCCCCCTCCCGCACAAGGAATTCATGCGGCCCGTTCTGGAGAACACCCCCGCCGACCTTCAGGGAGCGATCGAGTTCTCCGTCTACGGGCCCGTCGCCGCAGTACGGCAGGTACTGCCGGGCATGCGCGCCCTCGGCCGCGGCACCGTTCTCTTCGTCAACGGCGGTACCGCCGTGCGACCCCGCGCCGACCTGGCCGGAACCTCCGTCGCCTTCGCTGCCGAGAGCGCCTACGCCCGGATGCTCCACGACACCCTCGCCGAGGACAACATCCACGTCGCGCAGCTCATCGTCCCGGGCTCCATCACGCCCGGACACCCACGCAAGGACCCCGCCGTGCTCGCACAGACCCTGTGGGACATCCACCACGACCACAAACAGTTCCGGCACTTCGCCGACGAACTCGACGCTTGACTGAACAGCTGCGCCGCTGGTCGGCGCGTCGGGGACGAGGAACCCGTGTGAACAGGCTAATTACTGGCCAACGACGGCCGCGCTGCCCGGAACCGATGTGAGGGTCGGGGGACTATCAGGTTTTAGGCTCTGTCGCACTTTCGATGGTGACGGAGTGTGGGGCTGGCATCGTGGCATCTCATGTGAGATGTCAACGGGCTTGTGGACATGGTGTTCGGCGTTCACGTAAAAGTGCCCAGTCTGGTACATGCGAATGTGCACAGCTCGCCGTACACCCCGGTGTCAGATCAACAGCGCGGCGGCCTGCTGACGTGCCTGGAGCAGCCAGGCCGCGCGTTCCTCGTCGGCTGAGTCGGTGACAGTACGGAAGACGACCCGGCGGACGTCGGCAACTCCTACGATCAGCTTCACCGCGCTGGACCTGTCGCCCGCGGTGGTGGCAGTCCAGACCAGCGAGGTGGCCGCCGGCCCCTATGCCCCACTCCTGGCCGAAGCCGTCGCCGACGCCTACGACCGCGACGATACGGACTGGGAGGACGCCGGCGCCCAGTTCCCGGACGGCCTGGCGGCACAGAGCAGTGTGCTGCACCTGACCGCATCCCTCGAAGCCCTGCTCGGCAGTGCGGTTGCGATAAATCATCCGGCCTGGTCAAGCGGCACATTCGTACTCGTGTAGCGTCCCGCCGAGTCGCTCGCGGCAACAGATCTGCAGGTTCCCGATCTCCTCTGCTTCGGTGATCGGTTCGGGTAGGCCTGGAGGTGCAGGGTCACGGTGTCGCGAGGGAAGGTGTCGTCCAGGTGCAGGGTGGCGGGAGCGTCGGGCTCAAGCCCCATCAGGTGTCGGCGCACGTCCCCGACGCGCTCCGCTGTGGGGTTGAGCAGCGCGAACGTGACGGCCTCGCGGGCGACGTACGCGGTGAAATTGGGCAGCATGCGGGGTTCCTCCTGGTGGTGGGTTGGGCGGGCGGGCCGGCGTGGCGCTGCTGTTCCTGGCCGGCCTTTCCGGGCTGGGAAGGGCCCGTGTGCGGGCGGGACCGGGCGGCCTGGCTCCTGGGGGCTCGGTGTCGTCCTCCTGGGCCGCGCAGAAGCCGCACAGGGCGCCTCGGGCGGGCAGGGGCCCGGGTGAGCCGGGTCCCGGTGGGTGGGGGTCAGCGCTCGGCGCGATGTACTGCCAGGGCCGGCAGACGGACGGGCTCGGGCCAGGTCAGCCGGTACAGGGAGGGGTATTCCTGGGGCTGGCCGTTGACGGTGACGGTCCAGGGGCTTTCGCTCCAACTGGCCTCAGGTGTGGCGGATGACCACGGGGCGGCCGTCGGTGGTGAACTCGGCGCGGGTGGCGCGGGGGGTCGGTGTGCCACGTGGGGAGGCCGTTGACGGTGGCGGTCGCCTCGATCTGGTCGCCGTCGTTCGTGGAGCCCAGTGCGCCCCCGGCACGCCCGCGCGGCCATCACCACGCCTCCTGCGGCACTGACCTCCGGCGGGCGCCGTTCCGGCCGGGTGTCGGTGCCTGGTGGGAGCCTGAGGGGATGGACGAGCTGATGCGGCGCCGGGTCTACGGCGCCGACCACGACGATCCCGACCCGGGTCCGCGGCCCGGGCACGTCTACCGGGAGCTGGTCGGCGGCCCGCTGGACGGACTACTCCTGGATGTCACCGGCTGGACCGAGGCGGCCCGCGCCGCTGGCGTCACGCTGCGGACTGAGATCGGAAGGTACGGTCCCGGCGGCCGTGCCCAGTACGGGCCGCGTTCTACCGACCCGCTTCGTTGGGACTGGCAGGGTGACACCCGGTGATCTTGGCAGTGTCCGCAGCCTGCTGTCCGCGTTTGGCCCGTCGGAGCCGGTATGAAGCGGCGCCAACTGGGAGCGCTACGAGATGCTGCGGCACTGTCAGCGGTTCGTCGGAGCCTGCGTTCCCCCTACGCGGCCCGCTGGGCCGCTGCAGTACCGGATGCCGCGGTGAGTTGCAGCTGGTGCGCGGTGGCGGCGGCTTCCATGGCGGGGCTGTCGGGGACGGCTTCGACCAGGACGACGGCGGGGGACAGGGCGGCGCGGCATGCCCCGGCCGGTGCCTGAATCCGCCCGGTGCGTCGGGTCGCCGGGCTTTGAGTGTCCGCGCGCCCGCAACCGGACACGGACCAACGCGTGACGACCACGGCACCGCATAACTCGGTGGCCGTCTCGCACTGAGGCCGTCAGCATCGATCCCAACCACTCGAAAGGCCCAACGTGTCCGACCTCGACAGCCTCAATTCGCCCGCCGACCTGGCCGCCCTCAACTCGGCGACCAAGTACCCGTCCATCCCGACTTACCACGAGCTCGACCCGAAGAACGGCGGCCTGCTGGAGACCTCCACGGCGTTCGAGGGCGACGTGGTCCTGACCGAAAAGGTCGACGGCACCAACAGCCGCATCGTCCTACTACCCGACGGGGATTGGTTCATCGGCTCCCGCGAGGAACTGCTGTACGCCCGCAGCGACCGCGTGGGCAACCCCGCCCTCGGCATCGTAAACGCCCTCAAGCCGCTGGCCGATCGGCTCCAGGGGACGGGCACGGACCACATTCAGGTCTTCTTCCTGGAGGTATACGGCCACAAGGTCGGCGGCGCAGCCAAGCAGTACACCGTCCAGGGCAACGTCGGCTACCGCCTGTTCGACGTTGCTTGCGTGCTGCCCGACGTCCTGGACTGGAGCCGCGAGCAGATTTCATTCTGGCGGGAGAACGGCGGCCAGCGGTTTTGCACCGAGGCCGCCCTCCAGCGGGCAGCCGACGCCGAGAGCATAGACCTGACGCCCCGCTTGGGCACCGTCCCGGCCGACGAGCTGCCGGCCACCGTGGAGGGCATGCACGAGTGGCTACTGTCGGCTCTGCCGGGCACACACGTAGCCCTGGACGAGGGCGCGGGTGGGCGCGCTGAGGGCATCGTGTTGCGCACCACCGACCGCTCGGTGATCGCCAAGGCCCGGTTTCAGGACTACGAGCGCACGCTCAAGCGCCGCACCCAGCCCGCACGGAGCCGCTGACTGGCATCGCGGCCCGCATGGACCCTGACCCGACGCCCCTGCCGCTGGACACACCCCAGTTGGAGGGGCGTCCGCCTGTCCGGTGCAAGGTGTGTGGCGCGCCGCTGACCGCCCGGAAGGCGCGACTGTGGGGCATGGGCAGGGACTGCCGGCGGAAGCTGGGCTGACCAGCGGGTCGGGCGTCGGGCGGTTCGAGGTAGAGCAGGAAGGGCTGTTCGGCTGACGGAACGTGAAAGCGCCCCGCCCAGTGAGGGGCGAGGCGCCGAGATGCGGGCCAGTGATCAGTTCAGCCCGTTCGCGATCTCACGGATCCGGGCTGTCGCCTTCGTCAGCTCGCCGTTGGCCGTCGTGATCTCCGCGCCTGCCTTTGTCATCAGGTCCGTGTCCATGGCCGCATTGCCCCGCGTGCAGGCCGACGACGCCCGCCCGAGGTGCAGTAGCGCCTTCGACCAGTGCGACTGCGCCGCCGTATCCGGTATCGGATCGAAAGCCTGCGCCTCCGACACGTGCGCCGACAGCTTCGCGCAGTCCGACTGCATCGCCGTCGTGTGCGGGCTTCTCTGGGGGTGACCGTGTGGCGCGAGGCGAGTGGAGACCACTTTGTGCAGCTCAGCGCTGGTTGGATCGACAGTATCGTGTGCAACACCTGTGGCGCCAGTTCCGCATCAGGCAGGTCCTGGTTCGTGTCGCCGCGCGAACCGCGCACGAGCAGCCTCGTGAGCGCTGCGCAGTAGCTGCACAACCGTGTCCGTTGTCTTCTCACCGGGGTTGACGACGGAGATCCAGCCGAGCACGCCGTATACCGGATGCGGCATCACGCTCTCGGCGGCTGCGTAGTCGCGAGGACGGCTTATGCTGCGTGGCTCCTCTCCAGTGAGCTCCTGGAACGTCGCACGGTCGACGTGGACGTTCACGCGCCAGCGGCCCGGAGGGTCGAGGTCGGAAGCGGCGTCGTCGGGGTAGTTCTTGGTGACGATCGTGCCGTAGGGCTGAACGTTCTTGGGTATCTGGCCGTCGGGGGCGTAGTAGAAGAACGCGTCCCCCCACGCGAGTTCGGGGAAGTCGCCTCCCGGTTCCGGGACAAGCACGAGCGCGCCGTCGAGGCCTCGCACGGTCGCGATGATCTGTTCCACACTCATGGTTCAAGCATTACCTTCAAGTGCTTATGTGGGGTTGGCTGGTGGACGAGACCACGATCGGTCCGCGACGAGTACCGCTGAGAACTGTCGATGTCGCCAGAGAGTCGGGGTACTCGCTGCAACAGGTTCGCGACCTGGAGCGGCTGGGAGTCATTCCCCCAGCCGCTCGATCGAGCAACGGTTACCGTTCATACACATCAGCTCACGTGCATGCTCTTCGCGCCTATCGCGGACTCGCCCGTGCTGTTGGGCCTGTCGAAGCACGGCAGATGCTCGCGGAGCTGCGGACGGAGACGATCGCGGCGGCAGCCTCGGCAATCAGCGCGGTGCACGTTCGGCTCGCGCGGGAACGGGACGAGGCTCTGCGTGCTCAACAAGCGTTGCGTGCGATCCAGGATGAGACGAACCCACCCGAGTTCGAGCAGGAGAGCGACGCGATGACGATCACGCAGCTGGCCGCAGCGCTCGATGTACGCCCCTCAACCCTGCGGTTCTGGGAGCAGGAAGGGCTCGTCATCCCCGAACGAGTGACGTCACTGCGAGCACGTCGATACGGTCTTTCAGCAATCAGAGCGGCCCGAATCGTCGCGGCCCTCCGCGGCACCGGTTACGGCATTCCCGCAGTGCGCGACATCATGGGCTCCCTGCGCCAGCTCGACGGCCTGGGAGAGACCCAACGCATCCTGCAACAACGCCTGGACCAGATCGCCATGCGGACCGTGGCACTGCTGCGAGCGGGCGCAGACTTGGCAGCCGTTGTCACGTCCGCTCAGGAACCGCCGACCGCCCGAGACCCGGACCGCCTCGCATGCTGACAATCCGGGTCGGTGACTGACTCAGCCGCGCTGGTTCAGAGCTCTGGTCAGGTCCCGGTTGGCCTCCCTCGCGGCATCGAGATCGGACCGGGCCTCCTCCAACGCGGAGGCCAGTTCGACGTTGCGCTGCTCCAGCCTCGTGATCTTCCGCTGGAGCTCGTCGATGTCCGCCGGGGCTCCAAGCCCCGACTCCTGCCATGCCTCCTGCTGGGGCATCAGGTGCTCGGCGGTGGAGGTGGTGATCAGCATCGGCGTCCCGGCGGCGGTCTGGGCCGTGACCGGCCCGAGGAGGGGGTCGCGCAGTTCCGCGGCGGTGAGGGTGCCGACCGGTTTGAGGATCAGGTTCACCGGGGGCTGCCCATGGGCCAGAACGGTGGAGGTGAAGCCGCCGGTGCGCTCGCTCGCCCGCAGGTCGGGCGAGAGGAAGGACGGCAGCGGGACGCTCGCGCCGTCACGGGTTCCCGGCGCGGTGGCCAGCCCGGACAGCAGGGCGCCGGCCAGCGGCGACTTCGGGGCGATGGCGGCCAGTTGCGGGGGATCCACGGTGATCACGGCGACCGGGGAGATCACCGCGCCGTCGGCCTGTCCCACCAGGTCGAGGGTGTGCAGATGCTGGAGGGCGGTCCGTATCCCGGTGGTGGTGCCGGCCCCCGGTGCGGCGGTCGCGGTCCCGGCGGAGGCTACCGTCCCGGCCGCGGTCGCGCTCGCGTCGGCGCCGGTGGTCCAGGCCGCACCCGTGGCCAGGCCGTCGCCGATCGTGCGCTGCACGAGCCCGCCGAACACGGCCGTGCCCAGGGTCAGAACCAGGACGAACAGGGCCAGCCCGGTCGCCGGGGCGTCGTGGGCGGCCCGGGCCGCCCCGATGAAGCCCACCGCTCCCCGGCCGCGCCGGGTCTGCTGCAGCACCAGGCGCAGCACGAGCGGGCAGATCCGCAGCAGGATCAGCACGACGGCCAGCGCCACCAGCACCGGCACCGCGCCCAGAATCCCGTCGGGGCCCTGCGAGCGCAGCGCGACCACGCCCGCCGCCGCCGCGAGCAGCACCGTCAACTCCAGGACCACGCGCCGGCCGACGGCGATGTTCCGGCGCGAGCGCCGCAGCCGGCCGGGCCTGCGCGGTTCGCGGACCGCGAGCCAGGTCATCAGCGACACCGTCAGCGCCACCACCGCGGCGGCGAGGGCGGCGGGCACCGGTTGCGGCGATCCCGACGTGCCGGTGGGAGCGAGGGCCCGTCCGACCGCCCAGCCGAGCAGGGCGGCGATCAGCACCACCGGCCAGGCCACGGCGCAGCGCAGCAGCACCAACCGCGCGGTGGACGCGCCCCGCGCGCGCTGCAACCGCAGGTGCGCCTGCCTTCGGCGCAGCAGCAGCCGTACCGCGACGGCGGTGGTGGCCAGCGCGACCGCGGCCAGCGCGTCGACGGCGAACGCCGCCAGCGCCCTGGCCTGATGGTCCTGAGCGGTGAACGCGGCGAGCAGCGGCGTCAGGGAGTCGGTCACCAGCAGGGACCCGGTGGCCTGGCCGCCGACCTGGCAGCTGATGTCGCCGGTGATCCAGTCTCCCCCCTGGCACAGGGCGGCGCTCAGGTCCGCGCTGTACTGGGACAGTGGCCCGGTCAGTGCGCGGGCCTGGTCGAGCGCCGCCCCGGAAAGGTCGGCGCGCAACTGCCAGGTCACCCGCGGGCCGCCCACCCCGGCGCCGGCCAGCAGGTCGGCGGCGTCGAGGCAGACCAGGCCGCGGACGGCGAGCACCGTGCCGGCGGAGCGCTCCGCCGGGTAGCGCGACGGCTGGTCATGTCGCGCCCGACGAACTCGCAACCTACTGCCTCCACGCCCTCGCGGCAGCCGGCAGCCTGCCGTCCAAGGCCGCGGTCAACCGACTCGTCACCGTCACGCTGGCGGGATTGCACCGTGGTCCAGGCGGGCGCCGCCCTACTGGTGTTGCTCGTGGCCACGGTGCTGTCGGTGTACAAGCCGAAGGGCATGACCCAGTACGGGTGGCGTAGGCAGAACGAACAGCGCACGACGTCGGCAGCCGTGGCCGAGATGACGACGGCATAGACGACGGGTCCGGCACCGAAGATCGGTGCCGGACCCAGGGCGCGAGGGAATGTCACCCGGCGGCGCGGAAGCCGCGCAGGCGCAGGCTGTTGCCGACGACGAAGACCGAGGAGAAGGCCATCGCGGCGCCTGCGATCATCGGGTTGAGCAGCCCGGCGGCGGCGAGCGGAAGGGCGGCGACGTTGTAGCCGAAGGCCCAGAAGAGGTTGCCCTTGATGGTGGCGAGGGTGCGGCGGGAGAGGCGGATGGCGTCGGCGGCGACGCGGAGGTCGCCGCGGACGAGGGTGAGGTCGCCGGCCTCGATGGCGGCGTCGGTGCCGGTGCCCATGGCCAGGCCGAGGTCGGCCTGGGCGAGGGCGGCGGCGTCGTTGACCCCGTCGCCGACCATGGCGACGATGCGGCCCTCGGCCTGGAGCTTGCGTACGACGTCGACCTTGTCCTCCGGCATCACCTCGGCGATCACCTGATCCGGGTCGATACCGACCTCGGCGGCGACCGACTCGGCGGCGGCCCGGTTGTCGCCGGTGAGCAGGATTGGGGTCAGCCCGAGCGACCGGAACCGCGCGATCGCCTCGGCGCTGGTGGGCTTGACCGCGTCGGCGACCTCCAGGACCGCGCGGGCCTCGCCGTCCCAGGCCACGGCGATCGCCGTACGTCCCTTGGCCTCCGCCTCGGCCTTGGCGGCGGCCAGTGCGTCCGGAAGCGCCATCGCCCACTCGGCCAGCAGCTTCTCGCGGCCCACGAGGACGGCGTGGCCCTCGACGATGCCCTGGACGCCGAGTCCGGGGACGCCTGCGAAGTCCTCCGGCACCGGCAGGGCCCCCACGCGCTCGCTGGCGCCGACGGAAACGGCATGGCCGATGGGGTGCTCGGAGGCGTGCTCCAGGGCTCCGGCCAGCCGCAGCACCTCGTCCTGGTCCTGGCCGTCCGCGACATGGACGTCGAGCAGGGTCATCTTGCCGGTGGTGACGGTGCCGGTCTTGTCCAGCACGATGGTGTCGACCTTGCGGGTGGACTCCAGCACCTCCGGGCCCTTGATCAGGATGCCGAGCTGGGCGCCGCGGCCGGTGCCGACCAGCAGTGCGGTCGGGGTGGCCAGGCCCAGGGCGCAGGGGCAGGCGATGATCAGCACGGCGACGGCGGCGGTGAA
>NZ_RJVR01000010.1 GCF_003999195.1 Streptomyces soli | reverse complement strand
AAGTGGTACCTAATAACGTACCATTCTCGACGCTCTCCAGGCGGGGCGAACAGCTGATGGATTCAGCTATCCCAGCACCATCCCAGCCGGGGAAAAACGGCTCCCCTGTCGCTTCCGTGGGTCGTTGACCAGGCCTGATACACACAACACGCCGTACCCGGGGTACGTTTCGGCTTGCGAAAGAACGAAACGGAAGAACCTGGATACGGCGTGCGATCTACAAGGATATGGACTCGGCTGCTCGGTGTCGAAAGACCGTGATCGAGCTCGTGGAGGCCGAGGAGCCCGATGCGGGCGAGGACGGCCCGGAGGATGTGCTGATGGTGGTGCACGCCCGCCCGGCGAAGGGGCGTCGTCAGCGGTGCGGGATCTGTCAGCGCCGATGTGCCAGGTACGACAACGGTGAGGGCCGCCGACGCTGGCGGGCGCTGGACCTGGGCACCCTCCAGGCGGTGATCGAGGCAGACGCGCCGAGGGTGTCCTGCCCCGAGCACGGCGTGACGGTCGCCGCAGTGCCCTGGGCCCGGCACGGCGCCGGCCACACCCTGCCCTTCGACGACACCGTGGCCTGGCTGGCCACGCATTGCTCCAAGACCGCGATCACCCATCTGATGCGGATCGGCTGGCGCACCGTCGGGGCCATCTGCTCCCGGGTGTGGGCCGAGGTCGAGGAACGTGTCGACCGGCTGGCGGGCCTGCGCCGGATCGGGATCGACGAGATCTCCTACAAGCGCCACCACAAGTACCTCACCATCGTCGTTGACCACGCGTCAGGACGTCTGGTGTGGGCGGCTCCCGGGCGGGACAAGGCCACCCTGCGGAAGTTCTTCGACTTGCTCGGCGAGGAACGCTCCAGGAAGATCACGCATGTCAGCGCGGACGCCGCCGGGTGGATCGCCACCGTGGTCGCCGAGCACTGCCCGAACGCGTGCGCGTCATGGATCCTCCCCCAGGCTCCGCCCGGGGGTACCCCCATCCACACGGTTCAGTGGGCCACCGACGCCCTCGACGCGGTCCGCCGTCAGGTGTGGAACGACGAGCGCGGCGGCAATGGCCGCGCCACTGCCGGGTCGAAGTCCCTGAAGAAGGCCCGCTGGGCCCTGTGGAAGAACCCCGAGGACCTCACCACCGGCCAGCAGGCCCAACTCGCCTTCATCGCCAAAGCCCACCCGGTCTTGCACCGCGCCTACCTACTCAAGGAGGGTCTGAGGATGGCACTCAAGCAGGGCCAGGAAACCGCCCAGGCCCTGTGGGACTGGGTGCTGTGGGCACGGCGCAGCCGCCTGGAGCCCTTCGTGAAGCTCCAGCGCTCCATCGTCAAGCACTGGGACGCCATCACCGCAGCCGCCGATCACGGACTGAGTAACGGCCTGGTCGAGAGCATGAACACCAAGATCCGACTCATCACCCGCATGGCCTTCGGCTTCAAGGACGCCAACGCCCTTATCGCCCTCGCCATGCTCAGCCTCGGCGGACACCGCCCCCAGCTACCGGGCCGTCAAGCCACATAAGACCACCCACGGAAGCGACCGAAGAGCCGGAAAAACTAAGGGCCGGCTCGCGGAGGAGTCGACCCCTTCTGAACTGCATGTTTGCCACGTCAGCGACGTGGTGTTATTTCATCCGCTCACACGTTGAAGCGGAACGTTCCACGCACCTGCTCTGACCTGCGCCGACCCCCCGGGATGGCCTCTGACGTGCAGAAACTACCCTCAGCGATTCTCATGGGATCGCTGTGATTCTCGCCCCCATGTGCCCTGGATGTGCCCTGATCATGGTCCGAAGCACATGATTCTGACAATCTGCTCACCGTGAACGTCCCGGCAGTCGCGAGTGGGGCGGCCACGGCCTCGACCTGCGGCCCGCGCTCCACCACGAACGCGTACGCCTTGTCACGCCAGACCCGGCCGGTCCGGTCCAGCCCCACCCAACTGGACGATGTCGCTTGCGTCGTCGATCTACAGAGTCTCTGCGACATCCTGGACGGACCCGAAGTCCGGCCTCCACCCGCTCAGGTCTCCAAGGGGGGCGTCGTCCCGGGTGTAAGGACGCCCAGCGGGGACTACACCTGCGGCGTGGCCTGGCCGGACGAGCTCCCCTGCCGGATGTCTCTCGGCGGGTGGTGTCGGGCCTGCCGGAGATCATTCCCTCGGCGTGCCCAGGCGGTGCCCTTGAGCGCGGGTCAGCCGCGTCGGCCGGTGCGTGGCGGGGGCAGGTCGTACAGCCCCGCGGAGGCGGGCAGCCGGGTGGTGAAGGTGCAGATGCCGGGCAGATTCCGGAGCGCTTTGCCGTGGTAGACATCCGATGCGGTTGATCTGTCAAGCGGCAGCGGCCTCGGGTTTCTGGCAGAGGGTGGGGAAGGCGGTCGCTTCGTCGTAGTGGATGCGCTGGGTCAAGCAGTGGTGGAGGCAGCCGAGAAAGCGGTTGAAAAGGTTGCGTTGGGCGGCGGTGTGGCGGTCTTTGGCTTTGCGTCGCCGGTCGTAGTGGGCTCTGGCGCCGGGTGAAGCGGTCAGGGCGGAGAAGGCCCAGACGTAGCCGACGGCGGCCAGACGCTGGTTCTTGACGCGGCGTGCCTGGACCGAGACGCTCTTGCCGGACGCCCGGGTGACCGGTGCGGCCCCGGCGTAGGCCTTGAGTGAGCGTGCGTCGGCGAAGCGGGATCGGTCGTCGCCGATCTCGGCGAGCACCCGGGCGCCGGTGAGGGAGCCGAGCCCTGGGAAGCTGGTGATGATCTCGGCGTCCGGGTGCTTCTCAAAAGACTCCACCGCGGCCGCGGCGAGCTCGTCCGCGCTGGTGCAGGCCGCCTCGAGCTGTCTGAGCAGGGCCAGGGTCTTGGTGCCCATGGCTTTTTCGATCTGCGGCAGTTGACGCATTTGCGGGACGCGCAGGACGGCGTGGAGCCGGTCGGCCTCGGCCTCGATGCCGCGCTTGCGGCCGGCCTTCTTGACCAGGGCGCGCAGTTGGGGGCAGGTGAGCTTGGCGGCCTGGGCAGGGGTGGGTGCGGCGGCAAGCAGGGTGCGGGCAAGGGGCGAGGCGAGGCCGTCGCGCAGGTCGTGGACTGCCAACAGGAGGCCGGGGTAGTACTCGCGTAGGTGGGAGCGGAGTTTGTTGCCGGCCTGGGTGCGGTCCCAGACGGCGTCCTGCTGGGCGCGGGCCAGGACGGCGACGGCTTGGGCGAGTTCGCTGTCTGCGGGCAGGGTGCGGTGGGCGGCGGCATCGGTGCGCAGGATGTTGGCCAGGACCATGGCGTCCAGGTGGTCGGACTTCTTGCGGGAGACCGCGTGGCGGTCGCGGTAGCGGGCGGCGGCGAGGGGGTTGATCGCATAGACCGGGCGGCCGGTCGCCCGTAGGCAGGCCACCAGCAGACCGCGGGAGGTCTCGATGGCCACGGGAATGGGAGCCTGCTTGCTGTCGCCGTGTGTGGCGAGCAGATCAAGCAGTTGTTGCAGGCCCTGGGCGTCGTCGCTGATCCGGGCCTTGGCTAACAGTTCCCCTGCGTGGTCGATCAGGGCGAGGTCGTGGTGGTCGCTGGCCCAGTCGATGCCGCAGGTCACTCCTATGCTCATGATGGTCGACTCCGTCTCGGTCGCGGTTTTCGTCGTGGCTGGTCACAGCCGTGCGGGGCACGCGTCTCCCTAATGGCAGGGCTCGATGGCCCGTCATCCGATCAGTCGTTCGTGACCCCAGCGACCCGCAGGGCCCTCCGTCATGGACAGGAGCTCGAAGGCTCCCGGCGAAGTGAGAGGTGACCCCTGCGGGCGGCTCGGACCACAAACTGCAACGATCCGATCATCTGACCGGTTACGTCGTGGACGGCGGTGCGAGCGCACCAGTCACGATGGGCGGCTCGGCGGCCGCGGTGTGGAATGGGCATCGCACTGCCGCCGTCGTCCACGACATGGCCCACGGGCCCGCCCTCTTCCTCAGGGGTTCGAGACCCCGGGTGTCTGGTCAGCGGTACCCGCGAGGCTTCCGGTCAGCCGTCGACCTGTGTCTGTGCCGACCGAAGTCGCCGATTCAGTTCAGCCGAGTAGAAGTCCAGCACCTCGACGATGCCCTCCGCCGCGGTGCGGCCCAGGCGTGCGGGGCCGAGGAACTCGACCATGTCCTCCAAAGTGTCCGGCTGAGCGTGCGACAGCCAGTCGTCCAACCGGTCCAGGACATTGACCAGCCGCTCAACCTCACAGGCTTCCAGGACAACCTCGCCGTCCCGAACGTCCCCACGCGATTCTCGCTCCACCAACGCCACCTCCTACGAATCTGAAGAAGCACCGGACTTGGACCCGTCTACCACTGGAGATCCCGTCTCTGGCGGCTACGTCCAGGTCTCCCGTCCGGTGCCCTTACAGCCCCATTAGGCGGCGTCCGCGAAGATGTGAATGCGCCGGCCCCAATGGCAGGCGGCCAGCAGACGGAGCATGGACGGGGCGAGGTCGACTTTGCTCAGCTCCTGCTTGGGACGCCACAGCCGGGCCATCACCGGCAGGCAGACCGACCGGGGCAGGAAGGGCAGCTCGACGACCAGACCGATTACGACGAAGCAGGTCCCGGTCCGACCGGCTTGAGCCCGTGGCCGCGCCGTCGTGCTGCCAGGCCGCACCGAACACCTACTTGCCACGCCGTTTGAACAGTGTGTCGTCCACCGCGACCGTCAGCACCGCGCCCTCGGGCAGCAGGCGCCGCACGATCAGGTGGGACAGGGATACGCCCAGGATGCCCGGGGTCAAGTGGGCGCGGGAGAAGAAGGCGTGGGCGCGGTCGTGGGACCAGGCCCGCGTCAGCCCCGCACCACTGAGCATCCCCGGTCACCGTACCCCGCCCCGTCTGCGCGATCAGCCCTGTGACCAGCGCGGCGAAGGTGCGGAATGTTGGCGTGGTGAAGTTCCCCGCGTCGCTGGTCGCCGCGCTGGAGTTGGTGCGGCGGGTACGGTCGGGTCTTGAAGCATCGGCGGGTCCCTCCCCCGGAGGAGACGAAAGCACCGCCGATGCTTCTCTGCTATCCCCAGCCCGCGCAGCCAGATGACGCCGCATCACCCGCCCGAGCGACCCACACGACGATCAAACGAAAACGTCGAAAGCCGACTAATCTTACGCTTCACTGCAAACGGGCGCGGATGATCAGGTCGCGGTAGTCCTTCCTGCCATCGAGACTCGGCCCGACCCCCGTCCGCGTACTCGGACGACCGAGGTGCTGCCCTTGTGACCCCAGGTCCTGGCGCGCGGCGGAGTCATCGACTGCCGGGCCTCGTCGCTGAGTAGGCCCGGGGCGCGGTGCCGGGATTGCTCCCGGCGCGTTTCCCCGGACCTCTCGCCGAGTGAAGTAGGCCGCCGACGAGGTGCCCGTGGCGCGGGTCCTTTTCCGACGGCCCCTTCCCGAACCGGACGGGCCCGATTTCCAGGCATCCGGCTCTCCAGTGATCACATCCGTAGTACTGCGGTGGGACGCCCCGCGTGGATGTCTTCATGGCAGCGACGGCAGATCACAAGGGTCTTGCGCCGTCGCATCGCCATCAGATGGACCCATGCGGGTTTGTCCCGGCGTCCGGGCCGGTTGAGGTCAGCGAGTTTGCGGACATGGTGAACCTCAAGGTTCGTCCGCGCCTGGCAGATCTCGCAGCATTCGGCGAGGAGCCTGTGGATCAGCTCGTTGCGCTTCATGCTGGCCATGACCGGCCGGATGTCAGTAAGAACGGCCGTGCGTTGTCGTTTGAGCGGGATCCCGCCGAAGCGGGCGACCAGTGGCTTCTTCCCCTCGTCGCGGGGAACAGTGACCTGAATGCAGCGGCGCGGTCCGTCGGGTGTCTCGATGGTGTTCTTGTACTTCCGGGACATCTTCGTGACCGTCGACCGGTGTTTCCCGGCCAGCGTCTTCAGCATTGACGTCTCCATGACCCACTGGAGTCGGCCCAGGCGGAACACGTCCTGGGCGAGGAGGTAGTACTGGACCAGCCCTCGGAACTCGGCCTGGTACTTCGCGACGATGGTGAAGTCTTCATCGTGAAGCAACGGGCCTCGCTGAGCGGGCTGTCCCTTGCTCATGTAGAGCGCACACTTCTGCCTGATCACCTGTCGGGGCACGAAGAGTCCGATGGCGCCGTTGACCGCCCGACGATGCCGGGTGATCTTGGTATCAGCGTGTTGAACTCGGATCTCGTAGCCGAGGAAATGCGCCGCCTGGGTGGCGGCGTGAGTGATCAGCGTCTTGGGTTCGGACAGTTCCAGCTTGAGCTCGTCGCGGAGGAATGTCCGTATCTTCGACTTGATCTCCTCGGCCTCGCGCTTGGGACCGGCGAATCCCAGCAGCCAGTCGTCGGCTTATGCCGTGCGTCGGGTTATGCCGACCGTGTCCGGTGGGCCCTGGTGAGCGGGGCGGCCGTCCCCGATCGGTCGGCATAA
>NZ_RJVR01000009.1 GCF_003999195.1 Streptomyces soli | reverse complement strand
GGTCACGGTGTAGGAACCCCGATCATCTCAAACCGGCAGTGCACCTGTCGCCGTATCAGCCGCCGAACCTCGCCACTACCTGCGGATTCGGGTCTGAGCCTGCCGCACCGATTGGTCCGGCACGCATGCCCGTCCGGCGCGTGTGCCGGACCGACCCGTGGCGGGCCCGTCCCTACCCGCGCGACCGCCGTCACCGGCTTCCGAGCCGGCACGGGGTGTTCAAGGCCAGGTAGTTGCTCAGCTTTGACACCGTCGGTTGTCTCCACGACGACATTGGGCCGGAAACGCCGGACCTCGAAGCGGCCTTCTGGATAAAGGTCGCGCAGGCGGTCGACGGTTGCCGTGGTCAACACGTGCACCACGGCGCAGTCGAAGAACGTTCCCCCGGGCAGGTCGAAGTCGGTGACGGTGTCCCGGTAGTCCAAGCCCTCCATGTCGGGCCAGTACTCCTCGGCCCGGGAAGCCCACGGGTTGGGGAAGGTGGATTCCACGGCTTCTCGCCGGCACGGCTCCGCAGCCTCGAGCGTCACCTCACGGCCGAACACGCGCGAGAGGGATTCGTCCACGTCGGTCTGGTCACTGGTGAGCAGCGTGCCGTCCGGCAGGGTGATGCGGACCGGCGGCGTCTTGGCGCCGCGCCGCACCGGGTCGGCGAATCCGGCGCGGAACTCGAACATACGCGGCCACTTCCGCGGATTCTTCGCGCTGGCCACCTTCCCGTCCGTGCGGTCCAGCAGGGCGTAGGCGCGATCGCCGAGCACCCCGCGCTCACCGACCTCGGCGGCGTTGAGCTCCTCTCCCAACATCGACTTGACCGGATACCGCCACAGGGAGACCACCAACCCGAGGGTCTCTTCGGTTGGCCGAGCCATGTCCTACCACCAGCCTTCAGGAACTGCCCAACAAGTTCTGGACGGTCCACAGGCACCCGAGCCGCACCGGTCTCGTTCTCCGCCGAGGGACGAAGCGGCTACGGGCTCGGTGGACCGGTCTGCAACGGCGGGGTGACGACGATGGCCTCCCGCGTGCTCTCCACGATGTCCACGACAGCCTGTTGCTCCGGCCTTCGCGGAGGTCGGGCTGGCAAGCCGGGGAACGCCGATGGGCCTGCGGATGTCCACCCAGGGCGGTTCGGGGCCGCCGGGGCTGCGTCGCCCGCCCCCTGTGGCAGGGTGCCCATCGGGCACCGTCGTCCGGCCCGGCCGCCGCCACCCGCTCCGCCTCGGTGACGCTCATCGGATGGAGCAGCAGGCGCGCTGTCACGAGATCATCCACGGCAGGGAGGAGTATCACGCGGGATCGCCGTACCGCACGGGGATTACGCGGCCGGTTGCCCGTTGCCGGCCCGTGCTCCCCGCGATCACAGCGCGTCGACGGCGCTCACCTTCCATCCGCCGGCGGTGCGTGTCAGCGTCATTCGGACGCGGTTCAGGTCGAGCCGTGGTGCGGAGAGTCGGGTGCTGTCGGTGACCTGGTTGACGAAGAGCAGCACCACGACCTTGTCGGGGGTCGCGGAGACGACCGCGGGGCCGGCGGCGACGGTGGCTGTGACGACGCCCTGGTACTTCGTGGCGGTGGGGGTGACGACGGTACGGGTGGTCTTGGCGTACGTGTCGCGGAACGTGCCGGTCAGGTGCGTGCGGGCGGCGGTGAAGTCCCGGTCGAGGTGGCGGTAGTCGTAGGAGAGGATCACCGGCGCCGCCTTGCGGGCGGCGGCCACGGCCTGCGTGCGGGCCTGGCCGGTGCGTTCGGCGTCGCGGTATGCGAGTCCGAGGAACGTGGCGGCCACCAGGCCGCCGACGAGGAGCAGGGCCAGGGCCGCGGCCCGGATCCGGACGGGAATACGGGGGCGAAGGCCGAGGCGGGGGCGAGGGCGCGCGGGCGCACTGGCCTCGTCCTGTACGGGGTAGACGTGCAGGACACGCCCCACGGGCCCAGCCGGCTTCACCGGCTCGACAAGTTCCGCGCGTTCGACGCGCTTCGCCGCCGCGCGGGCAGCGGCCGCCATGTTGGTCGCCATGGTGTGTCTCCTCTCAGCCGACGAACTCGACGTCGGATGTCAGCCAGCGCCCGTCCACGGAGCGGAGGTCGAGCTGGAGCCGGTAGGTGCGGGCCTCGCCGTTCGGGGCGGCGGTGTTGGTGACCTTGCTGTCGGCGACGACAAGGACGCGGGCGGAGGTGTCGTCGGCGCGGACGATGCCCGCATCGAGGATCTGGCCCTCGGAGACGGACTTGTTGGCGGCGACCAGTTGGGTGAGCTGGGCGGTCCGCTGGGTGAACTGCTTCTTGAAGTCGCCCGTGGCGCCGCTGAGGACGTTCTTGCTGTCCTGGGCGTAGTGCCGGTAGTCCAGCGAGGTGAAGTTGAGCGCCGACTGCCGGGCTGCGGCGACGATGTCCTGGTCGCGGCGGTCGTCCGCGTACCGCTGTTGGAGCCGCAGGCCGTACCAGCCGGAGAAGCCGGCGAGCAGTACGGCGACGACGCCGAGCGCGGCGAGGATGCGGTGGTCGGTCACACCATGGGGCCAACGAGCAGCCATTGCCATGAATCCTTTCCGAAGACGGCCTGTTGTCCGCCGGTCGAGCCGATGGAGACGCTGCCCTTGGGGGCGTTCTGAGCCCCGCGTACGGAGGTCTTGGAGCCGCGCGGGGCGGTGCAGCGGGCCTGGGTGTTGGCGGGGCGGTCCGCGGTGTCGGCGGGGTCGCGGCGCTGTGTGGTGCCGTAGCCCTGGCGGCAGGGCGGGGGGTCGTCGGCGTTGACGACGAGCCCGAAGTGGGCGGTGTTGTCGCCGGGGGCGACGGTGAAGCTGCCGGCGACGGCGGCGGGGAAGGTGACCAGGGCCTGCTCGAGTCCGGGGAGCCGGGCCACGGTGACCTGGCCACCGCTGATGAGGTTGCCGAGCAGCACCGGCAGCGCGGAGCGGTTGTCCTTGAGCAGGGCGTCCAGCGCGTGCGAGGCGCTGACGCCGTTGTCCATGAGGCGCCGGATGTCCGCGTCGCGGTCCTTGAGGGTGGCGCTGAGGTCGGCCAGGTCATGGGAGAAGGACCGGATCGCCGAGCCCTTGTCGGCCTGGGTCTTCAGTACCGTACGGGAGTTCTCGATCAGGCCGATGGTCTGCGGGAGGGTGCGTTCGGCGGCGTCGACGAGGCTGTTGCCGGAGTCGACCAGGCGCGTGAGGTCGGGGCCGGTACCGGCGAAGGCGGAGCCGAGCTCGTCGACCGTGACCTTCAGATCCTTCTTGCCGACGGAGTTGACGAGGCGGTCGAGGCTGAGGATCAGCTCGGTGGTGGGCAGCGGGGTGCGGGTGTCCCGGCGGGCGATCGTGCTGCCGTCGTGCAGATACGGGCCCGTGGCGGTGCGCGGCTGCAGGTCGACGTACTGCTCCCCGACGGCGGAGCGGTTGGCGACAACGGCGAGGGTGTCGGCGGGGATGCGGGATCCGCCGGTGATGCGCAGGTCCACGGCCACACCGTCGGCGCCGCTCAGCCTCAGCCCTCCCACGCGGCCCACCGGCACGCCCCGGTAGGTCACCTCGGCCCCCGAGAAGACACCGCCGGAGTCGGCGAAGTCGACGTGCACGGTGTAACCCCGGTCCATGATGCGCTCGCCGAGACCCGCGTACTCGGCGCCCACATAGGACACCCCGAGGGCGGTGACGGCGGCGAAGGCGGCCAGTTGGAGCTTGACGGTACGGCTGATCACGCGCCCAGCCCCCTTGTCATGAGGTCGGCAAGCTTCCAGTCGACGCCGTCGGGGGACTGCGTGCCGCCGTCGTAGGAGGCCTGGCTGCCGGTGCACACGGGCGGGCAGAGCGGGCCGCCTGAGGTCTTCGTGGGGCCGGGGGTCGGTACCGGTGCAGGCGGGGTGCCCGGCACGCCCGGCGGTGTCGGTACGCCGGGCAGAGTCGGTAGGGGCGTGGGGAGGGCGGGCAGGTCCGGGAGGGTCCCCGAGCCGGAACCGGCCCCGGGGCCCTGGGACGAGCCGCCTGAGCCCTTGCTCAGGTTGCCGTAGAGGCTCATCAGATCCAGATCGGCGGTGATCTTGAGGTTGACGTAGTCGCCCTTGATGGCGTCGGTCACATTGCGCGGGAAGGGGTAGGTGGTCATCAGTTCCAGGGCGTTGGGGAGGTCGGAGCCCGCCTGGTTGAGCCGGGTGAGGATCGGCCGCAGGTTGCGCAGGTTGGCGATGACGTCGTCACCGGAGGCGTTGATGACCCTGGTGCCGACCTTGCCGAGGTCGGACAGCGAGGTCAGCATCCTGGTCAGGGCGCGGCGCTGGTCGGCGAGGATCTTAAGGGCCGGCGGGATGGAGTCGAGCGCCTTGCCGATGGTTGTCTGCTGCTCCTTGAGGGTCCGGGAGAGCTTGTCGACGCCCTTGAGCGCGCGGACGATCTCCGACTTCTGGTCGTCGAGACCGCCGACGAAGGTGTCCAGCTCCTTGAGCAGGCTCTTGATCCGGTCCTCGCGCCCGGTCAGGGCTTTGTTCAACTCATGGTTGATGGTGTGAAGTTGCGCCACGCCACCACCGTTGAGCAGTGCCGACAGCGCGGACAGCACCTCCTCGATCTCGGGGTTGCGGCCGCTGCGGGACAGCGGGATCACATCCCCGTCGCCGAGCCGTCCGGACGGCGTGACCCCGGTCGGGGCCTCCAGGGCGACGTACTTCTCGCCAAGCATGCTGGTCTGCCGCAGGTCGGCGACTGCGTTGCCGGGCAGCTTGACCGAGTCGGCGACCCTCAGGCGCACGCGGGCGTGCCAGCCGTCCAGCTCGACCTTCTCGACGGCGCCCACCGTCACGTTGTTGACCTTCACCGCGGACTGCGGCACCAGATCGAGCACATCCCGGAACTCCACCGTGACGTGGTACGCGTGCCCGTCCGCGGCCGCGCCGCCCGGCAGCGGCACGTCGTACAGCCCGTTGAACTGGCAGGCCGTCAGCAGCATCGCCCCGGCGGCGGCCCACAGCACCGTCTTGACGCCCCTCACGCGGGCACCCCCAGGATCCCGCCCAGCGTCTTGTCGACCGTGCCGGTGCCTGTCGCCGCCGTCGCGCCCTTCACCGACGGCAGGGCGTCGAAGAGCTTCTTCAGGCTCGCGCAGTCCGCCTTCTCCCCGGCCGTCCGCAGCAGCGAGCACACCAAGGACGCCGGGTCCTGGGCCTGCTCGGCGTTGTTGCGGGTGTCCAGAGTGCCGGAAGACGGGTTATAGGCGTTCTGCAGATTGGACAGCCCTGCGGGCACCACATCCATGAACTCCTCCAGCGCGGCCCGTTGTTTCACCAGCACGCGGGTGACCTCGCTCAGCCCCTTCACATCGGTGGTGAGCCGCTTCTTGTTGTCGCGTACGAAGACCGCCACGTCGCCGAGCGCGGTCGACAACTGCTTGAGCGCCGCGGACAGGTCGTCCCGCTCCCCCGACAGCTGCCCGGCGACCTGGGCCAGGCTGTCGTTGAAGGACCGGACGCTCTGGTCGTCAGCGGCCAGCGCGGCGGTGAACAGCTGAAGATTCCGTACGGTCCCGAAGAGATCGGTCCGCCCGTCGGAGAGGGTGGTGACGGCCAGCGAGAGGTCCTTGACCGTCTGGTTCAGCCGCTCGCCCTGACCGTCGAGATTGTCGGCGCTGACGCCGAGCAGCCGGGACAGCGACCCGTCCTTGTTGGCGCCGCGCGGGCCGAGGGCCTCCGCCGTGGTGTGCAGGCTGTCGAAGACGCGGTCCAGCTCGACGGGGACGGCGGTGCGGCTCTCGGGAATGACAGCGCCGCCGCGCATCACCGGGCCGGACCGGTAGACCGGCAGCAGCTGGACGTAACGATCGCTGACGACCGAGGAGTTGATGATCGCGGCCTGGGCGTCGGCGGGGACCTTCCGCGCCGCGTCGTAACTCAGCTCGACCCGGACCCGTCCTCCCTCGGGCGTGATCTTGTTGACCTCGCCGATCCGGACGCCGAGCACCCGGACGTCCGAACCGGGGTAGATGCCGACGGTGCGCGGGAAGTACGCGGTGACGGTGACGGCCGGGTTCCGCGGCCACAGGACGACGGCGAGACACGCGACCACCGCGAGCGCGGTGACCAGCGCCAGAGCGCGCAACAGGCGGCGCGTGCCAGGCTTTTCGAGGCGGCTCATCGCGACCCTCCGGTCCGGGGAGTGACGGGCGCGGCGACGACGTTCTGGACGTAGGTGTCGAACCAGCGCCCGTTGCCGAGGGTGTTGGTGAATACCCGCGCGTAGGGCGCGAGCAGTTGGATGCTGCGCTCCAGGCTGGTCTGGTTGCGCTGGAGCATCCGTATCACCGTGTCGAGGCGGCTCAGCGCGGGCCCGATCTCCTTGCGGTTGTCGTTGACGAGGCCGGACAGCTGGGTGCCGAGCGTGGTGGCGTTGACGAGCAGGTCGTGGATGGCCGTGCGCCGACGGTTGAGTTCCTGGAGCAGCTTGTCGGCGTCCTTGATGAGGGTGACCAGTTGTCCGGAGCGGTCGGCGAGGACACTGGTGACGCCGTTGGCGTGGTCGAGGAGTTGGCGCAACGCCTGGTCCCGGGAGGCGACGGTCCGGGAGAGCCGGGACAGTCCGGTGATGGAGGCCTTCACCTCGGCCGGGGAGTCCTTGAAGGTGCCTGAGATGGTGTCCAGCGCGGTGGCCAGCTGATCGGTGTCGATTTTCTCACTGGTGGTGGTGAGGTCGCTGAAGGCTGCCACGACGTCGTACGCGGAGACCGTGCGCGACCGCGGTATCTCGCTGCCCGGCGCCAGTTGCTCGGCGCCCTTGGGCTCCAGTGCCAGGTACTTGGCGCCCAGGATCGTCTTGATCCGGATCGAGGCTCCGGTCGTGGTGCCCAGGTGCTGGTCCCCCTTGACCCGGAAGGTCACCTTCACGTGGTCCCCGTCGAGTTCGACGGCGTCGACCTTGCCGGCCTTGACGCCGGCGATGCGTACCTCGTCACCGGGCGTCAGCCCGCCCGCCTCGGAGAAGGCCGCGCTGTAGCGCTCACCGCTGCCGATCAGCGGCAGGTCCTGGACGTTGAAGGCCGCGACGACCAGCAGGGCGATCACGCTGAGTCCGACGGCGCCGATGACGACGGGATTGCGCTCGCGGAACGGCTTCATCCTGGGGATCCGTATGCGCTTCATCCTGGGAATCCGTAGGCGCCTCATCCCGCGCACCTCGCCTGCTGGACGTGGAGTTCCGGGGTGAGCGTCCTGGCGGTCTTCGGCAGGACGACCCGTCCGTCGAAGTCGCAGAGGTAGAAGTTGAACCAGGATCCGTAGGACGCCGTCGCGGTGAGTTTGTCGAGCTTGTTCGGCAGTCGCTTCAGGACGCCCTCCACGGTCTTCTGGTTGTCGTTCAGCGTCTTGGAGAGGTCGGACAGCTGCGAGATGTCGGAGCGCAGTGCCGGGCGGCCCTGCTCCAGCAGGCCCGAGGTGACACCGGACAGATCGCTGATGCTCACCAGCGAGTCGCCGATGGCGGTGCGGTCGGTGGAGAGCCCCGAGACCACCCGCCGCAGCTGGGTGAGCAGCTCCGAGAAGCGGGCGCTGCGCTGGTCGAGGGTGCCCAGCACCTCGTTGAGGTTGTCGACGACGGAGCCGATCAGCTGGTCGCGGTCGGCGAGTGTCGAGGTCAGCGACGCCGTATGGGCCAGCAGGCTGTTGACCGTGCCGCCCTCGCCCTGCAGGGTGCGGATGATCTCGTACGCGAGCTGGTTGACGTCCTGGGGGCTGAGCGCGGCGAACAGCGGCTTGAAGCCGTTGAGCAGCGCCGTCAGGTCCAGCGCGGGCCGGGTCCGAGACAGGGGGATGCGCCCGCCGGGCCTGAGCCGGGTCCCGTCCCCCGGGCCCTCGGTGAGAGCGATGTACCGCTGGCCGACCAGGGTCCGGTAGCGGATGACGGCGCCCGTGCCGGCGAGCAGCGGCCGGCCGCGGTCGACGGTGAAGCTGACCTCGGCGACCGTACGGTCCCCCGCCGTCGTCGTGCGGATGTCCTTGACCTCGCCGACCCGCACCCCGGCCACGCGGATGTCGTCGCCGACCTCCAGGCTGGTGACATCGCTGAAGAGCGCGCTGTACGAATCGGTGGAGGTGAAGCGGACATTGACGATGGTGGCCGCGAGCAGCGCGGTTGCCAGGATCGTCACCATGGCGAAGATGCTGAACTTGATCAGCGGTGCGGTGGTCTCCATTGCCTTCATGCGACGCTCACCGCCGTCCCGCGGGCCAGGGGGCCGAAGAGCAGGGTCGCGACCGGCGGCACCTGGTCCGCGGGCACCCCCATGACCGGTGCGACCAGCGCGCCGATGACGTCCTGCTCGGATGCCGACGCGCTCGAGGCCCTCGTTCCGTCGTTGAGATGGAGGTCGGGCGCCGGCACCTGCGGACTGGGCAGGCCACGGCAGTCGGGGCCGGACCGGTCGGCGTAGCGCGGCTCCTCGCCGGGGTGGTACGCCGGACGCGACTGGACGATCTCCAGGGTGATGTGCATCTCGCCGCCGGCGAAGACCTTCTCGCTCATCGGCTCCTGCTTCGCCAGTCCGCCCAGCAGGCAGGGGAATTCGGGTGAGTAACGGGCCAGCAGCGCCAGCGTGGGGCGCGAGACCCGGTTCAGGGTGATGATCCGGTCGGCGTTGTCGCTCAGCACGCCCTGCCCGGTCTTCGCGAACGCGGTGGTCCCGGTCAGCAGCGCCGCGAAGGTGTCCCGCTTCTCGACCAGGGTGCGGCTGCTGGTGATGGTGTTGCGGAGCACCTTCAGCAGGTCCGGGGCCGCGTCACCGTAGACCTCCGTCACATCGGCGAAGCGCGAGATGTCTTCCTTGATCTGCGGTAGATGCGGGTTGAGCGTGTGCAGATAGCGCTGTACGCGGGCGAGGTTGCCGCCGATCCGGTCGCCGCGCCCCTCCAGGGCGTCGGCGAAGGCGGACAGCGTGGCATTGAGCTCGGCCGGCTGGACGGTACGGAGCAGCGGCAGCAGGTCGTTCATCAGCTGCTGCACCTCGATGCCGGCCTTGGTGCGGTCCTGGGTGATCACATCTCCGGCCCGGATGTGCCGGGTCGCGGGCCGGCTGGGAACGACCAGGTCGACGTACTTCTCACCGAAGAGCGTCTTGGGCAGCAGCCGCGCCTCCACATTCGCCGGGATGTCGTCGACGTGCTCGGGCTTCAGCGCGATGCCGAGGATCGCCTTCCTCCCGTCGGCGCGCACATCGCGGACTTGGCCGACGATGAGGCCGCGCAGCTTGACGTCGGCGGCGGGGTCCAGCTGGTTGCCGATGGTGTCGGCCTGGAGGGTGATGCGTACCACCGGCGTGAAGGCCTGGCGGTAGACGGCCACGGCGAGCGACAGCAGCAGGGCCAGCACGGCGAGGAACACCAAACCGTACAGCCGCAGCTTGACGGGGGATGTCCCCGCTCTCACCGGTTTCGCCTGTTTCATGAACATGGGCTATCCCGCGATCCGTACGGTCGTGTTGGCTCCCCAGATCGCCAGGCTGAGGAAGAAGTCGAGGACGTTGATGGCGACGATGGAGGTGCGCACCGCCCTGCCGACCGCGACACCGACGCCCGCGGGACCCCCCTTGGCGTGGTAGCCGTAGTAGCAGTGCACGAGGATGATCAGGACGGCGAAGGCGATCACCTTGCCGAAGGACCACAACACGTCCACGGCCGGCAGGTACTGGTGGAAGTAGTGGTCATAGGTGCCCGCCGACTGCCCGTGAAAGCCGGTGGTGATGGTGCGGGCGGCCAGATACGAGGAGAGCAGCCCGACCACGTACAGCGGGATGACGGCCGCGAAACCGGCGATCATGCGCGTCGTGACCAGGAACGGCAGCGAGGGGACCGCCATCACCTCCAGCGCGTCGATCTCCTCGCTGATCCGCATCGCCCCGAGCTGCGCGGTGAATCCGGCGCCGACGGTCGCGGACAGGGCGAGCCCGGCGACCAGCGGGGCGATCTCGCGGGTGTTGAAGTACGCGGACAGGAAGGCCACGAAGTTCGAGGTGCCGAGCTGGTTGAGGGCCGCGTAGCCCTGCAGCCCGACCTCGGTACCGGTGAAGAAGGACAAGAAGGCGATGACACCGACGGTGCCCCCGACCACGGCCAGCGCGCCGCGTCCGAAGCTCACCTCGGCGAGCAGCCGCAGGACTTCCTTCTTGTAACGGCGGAGCGTACGGCCGCTCCAGGCGACCGAGCGCCCGTAGAAGGTCAGCTGGCCGCCCAGCTCCTCCAGTCGTTGCATGAGATTGGTCAGCGCCATCCGCCTCAGCCCTTCTGCGGAACAAGCTGGAAGTAGACGGCGGTCATCACGAAGTTGGTGACGAACAGCAGCATGAAAGTGATCACCACAGACTGGTTGACGGCGTCACCGACGCCCTTCGGCCCGCCCTTGGCGGTCAAACCCTTGTACGCGGCGACGATCGCGGCGATCGCTCCGAAGACCACGGCCTTCAGCTCGCCCGCGTACAGGTCGGGCAGCTGGGCGAGGGTGGTGAAGGAGGCAAGATAGGCGCCCGGAGTGCCGTTCTGCAGGACCACGTTGAAGAAGTAGCCGCCCGCCACGCCGACCACCGACACCAGGCCGTTGAGCAGCACCGCCACCACCATGGAGGCCAAGACCCGGGGGACGACCAGGCGGTGAATGGGGTCGATACCGAGCACCTCCATCGCGTCAATCTCCTCGCGGATCCTGCGCGCCCCCAGGTCCGCGCAGATCGCCGAACCGCCCGCGCCCGCGATCAGCAGCGCGGTCACGATGGGCGAGGCCTCGCGCAGCACCGCCAGGACGGAGGCGGCACCGGAGAAGGACTGCGCGCCCAGCTGGCGGGTGAGGCTGCCGATCTGCAGCGCGATCACCGCGCCGAACGGGATGGACACCAGCGCGGTCGGCAGGATCGTCACACTGGCGACGAACCAGGCCTGCTGGATGAACTCCCTCACCTGGAACGGCCTTCGCGGCAGCGTCCGCAGCACGTCCAGCGCCAGGGCGAAGAGGCTACCGGTGTGCCGCAGGCCCGCGGTCGGAGAGAGGGTCATGCGCGTACCCCCTCCTCCCGCGCGGCGATGGCCTCCCAGCGGGGCGGGCGAGCGATGGCGGCGCTGGGCAGCAGCCGCGGGGTCACGACGACACCGGCTGTGTCGTCGAGCCCCGCCAGCTCCTGCTCGACCTGGGAGGCGTCCTTCTCCTCCGCCATCCCGATCGGGCCCTCCATCCGCCCGTTGAGGAACTGCCGTACGACCGGCTCGTCACTGGCCAGCAGCTCCTCGCGCGGCCCGAACATCACCAGCTCACGGCGGAACAACAGCCCGATGTTGTCCGGCACCTGGCGGGCGGAAGCGATGTCGTGCGTGACTATCAGGAAGGTCGCGTTGATCTGCGCATTCAGATCCACGATCAGCTGGTTGAGATACGCCACGCGGACCGGGTCGAGCCCGGAGTCGGGCTCATCGAAAAGGATGATCTCCGGGTCCAGGACGAGCGCCCGCGCGAGCCCTGCCCGCTTGCGCATACCGCCCGATATCTCCCCGGGCAGCTTCTCCTCCGCGCCGATCAGGCCGACCATGTCCATCTTCTCCAGCACGATGCGCCGGATCTCGCTCTCGCGTTTGCGGGTGTGCTCGCGCAGGGGGAAGGCGATGTTGTCGTAGAGGTTCATGGAGCCGAAGAGAGCGCCGTCCTGGAACAGCACGCCGAACAGCTTGCGCACCTCGTAGAGATCGTGTTCGCGCAGCCGGGTGATGTCCCGGTCCGCGACCTGGATCGATCCCTGGTCCGGTTTGAGCAGGCCGACCAGCGTCTTGAGGAAGACCGACTTACCGGTGCCCGAGGGACCGAGCATCACCGAGATCTCCCCGGCAGGAAGCGTCAGCGAGACGTCCTGCCAGATGACCTGGTGGCCGAAGGACTTCGTGAGCCCTTCGACGCGGATCTCCACACCCATCCCGAATCCCCTTCAACCACGACCACGCTGTCGTTGACAGACCGGGGCACGGACGGGAAGCGGAGGAGCCGCGCTCCCGGCCTGTCCTCTGCTCTACGGCGGGGAGTGCCGCGTCCGTCGCGGCGATGGGAATTTTTTTCCGGAGGGGGTCGCCCCCACCGGCGCGCACCCGGGAACGGCGTCGACCGGGGGCCGGCGGCAGCCCGGTCAGGGGCGCACGAGACCGCCCGGAACGTCCGGCGGCGCGGGCGGCGTGACCGTCACCGGGACGCCGCCCACCGCGCCAACCGTGGGCACCTCAGAGACCGACGGAATAGGGACCGCCGTCACGTCGGGAACCGCCGGCACCGCCGGCACTGCGGGCGTCCGGGGCAGCTGGGACACCTGCGGCATCGAGACACCCGGCACCGGCATGCGCACCGGACCGCCGAGGCGCGGCCCTGGCGAAGTCCCGGCGGACGGGGTCGCCGGCACCGCACCGCCGCTCCGGCCCGGCCGGTCCGCCCGCTCGGCGCGGTGGGGCTGACCGCCGGAGCCGGGCGGCCGCGGGCTGTCCTTCACCGTCG
>NZ_RJVR01000072.1 GCF_003999195.1 Streptomyces soli | reverse complement strand
GGCCCTGGACACGCTGCCCGAAACCCCGGTGCCCGTCGTCGCCCAGGGGCTGGAGGAGACCACCGCCGTCCTCGCGGACCCGCCCCTGCTGGAACGGGCCGTCGCCAACCTGGTGGCCAACGCCGTACGGCACACCCCGTACGGCAAGAAGGTCCTGATCAGTGCCAGCGCCCTCGGCCCCCGCGTCGAACTGCGCGTCGTCGACCAGGGGCCCGGGCTGCGGCCGGAGGACCGGGACCGGGTCTTCGAGCCCTTCCAACGCCTGGGCGACACCGACAACACCACCGGCCTCGGCCTCGGACTCGCCCTCGCCCGCGGCCTGACCGAGGCCATGGGCGGCACCCTCACCCCCGAGGACACCCCCGGCGGCGGCCTGACCATGGTCCTCTCACTGCCCGCCGCCACAGCTGCCGGGCAGATGGTGATCACCGAGGAGGCACCGGCATGAGCCGAGTCCTGATCGTTGACGACGAGCCGCAGATGACGCGGGCCCTGCAGATCAACCTCAAGGCCCGTCACTACGACGTGGCCACCGCCCCGGACGGCGCCACCGCGCTGCAACTGGCCTCCCGCAACCCGCCTGACGTCGTCGTCCTCGACCTCGGCCTGCCCGAGGTGCCCGGCATCGACGTCATCCAAGGCCTGAGGGCCTGGACCTCCCTGCCGATCATCGTGGTCTCCGGCCACACGGACCTCGCCGACAAGGTCGCGGCCCTCGACGCCGGAGCCGACGACTACCTCACCAAGCCCTTCTTGATGGAGGAGTTCCTCGCCCGGCTCCGAGCCGTACTGCGCCGCCCCCCTGCCATCGACGAGCCGGGAACCGTAAACCTCGCGGACTGGCGGGTCAACCTCGCCGCCTACACCGCCGTCCGCGCCTCGGGCAAAGGCGAGGCACTGCGCCTCACCCCCACCGAATGGCGGCTCCTCGCCCCCCTGCTGCGCAACCCCGGCCGCCTGGTGACCGGGCGCCAGCTGCTACGGGCCGCATGGGGGCCCGGTCACGAACAGCGGACCAACTACCTGCGCGTCTACTTCTCCGGCCTGCGCCGCAAGTTCGAACCGGACCCGACACACCCGCGCCATCTGATCACCGAACCCGGCATCGGCTACCGCTTCGAGCCCTGAACGCAGTGAGCCGTGGCAGTGAGTTACGGGACTCGAACCCGGGCTCTGAGCCTGGGAATACCGAGCGTCGCTTCGGCCAGAAGTCCGGCGACCTCGGCGACGCGGCCCGGCGCAGTACCGGGGGCGCGGGGACGGGCAGGTCCTCGGCCGGCTCGGACCAGTCGTTCATGGGTACGAGCACCAGCGACGGACCGCGTTCCTCGCGGGCGGCGTGCACGGCCCGCCCGATCGCGCCGGGCACGTCCTGGGCGCGCACCGGAGACTCCACCCGGACCGGGTAGCGCCGGTCAGGCCTTCCAACCGCCCCGCGAGGAAGGGTTCTTGGGCGAGGTGGCGGCGGTCCTGCTGGCCCACAAGGACCACGCGTCATGACAGGGTGCTCCGGCGGCTCGCGACCTGACCTCCCAGCCCGGAGTTCGCCCGCAGCCACGCGGTCAGCGCCTCCGTCATCCCGGCCTCGGAGGCAGTGGGCTCCTCGCCCTTGCGGATGGACATGATCCGCTCGACGACGCGCCGATGGTAGCCGCGGACCACGGAGGCGGCGGCGGCCGGATCGCGGGTGGCGATCGTGTCCACGATCCGCACCCGGTCCGGCTGGAGGGCGCCCGCGACCTGCCCCCAGCTCCCGGTCTCGCCGCCGGACAGCTTGACGGCCAGCCCGATCTGGAGCTCGGCGATGAACCGGCACAGCGCGGCGAGCAGCGGGTTGTGGGAGATCTCGGAGAGAGTGACGAAGAAGTCCCGGAGCGCTGCCGCGGACTGCTCCACGCTCTCGGTGTTCTCGTTGGCGGCGGTCCGCTCGGCCGCGTCCCGCAGGCGGGCGATCTCCTCGTCGGAGGCGTGCTCGGCGGCGAGTTCGGCGGCGTACGCGTTGAGTGCTCCCAGCAGCCCCAGCACATCCCGGGCGCCGACCTTCTCGACCTGGACGACGGAGGCGATGGACAAGGCGAGCAGGGTGTCTCCCTGTGCGGTGACCGTTGCTCTGCTGCCGTTTCTGGTGTTGATCAGGCCCATTGCGGTCAGGACGCGGATCGCCTCGCGGATGGTGGGGCCGCTGACGTCGTAGTACGCGGCCAGTTCCCGCTCGGACGGCAGCCGGGAGCCGTCCGGGAGCACGCCGCTGAGGATCTGGTCGCGCAGGTCCTCGACGATCTGGTCGGCGACCCGGCCGCGGTAGAGCTTCGCGGGGGTGTGAGGCACGGACATGTCACTCCCAATGGGCTCCTGGGTCTAGATGACCCATCCGAGAGGACGCTAACCTACCTAGTAGGTTGATTCAAGGCTGATTCAAACTCTGTTCAACGCTCCGACTCGCCGGGCCGGATGAGCAGCTCGCTCACGGCCGCATGGGCGGGGCGCGTCACGACGTACTCGACGGCGCTGGATGCGCCGGTCACCAGGGTGACGGTCCCCTTCAGGTCCACCTCGGTCATGGTCGTACTCCTTGGGATTCGGTACCTGAAGTTCGTTAGAAGCTCGCTACCTACCTTGACACAAACCTACCAAGAAGGTTTGGTGGATACAGCGACGACCGGATGTCATCCGGAAGGGCGTTCCGCGGCAGGTTCGCGGGAGCGCCGACCCCGGCCGATCGCGACAGTCATCACGCCCCGCCGCGCGAAGACCGACCCGGATGCGTCGGCCGCGCAGGGGCAAGCACCGGACAGCGGAGGACAGCGATGAAGATCGCCCCGTACGACGAGAACGCGTTCCGCATGGACCACCCCAGGGGAACGGTGTCGTTCAACTACCTGCTCATGGGCGACCGGAGCAAGCCGCTCGAGAACTACCGCTACATCCTGGGCCGCCAGGAGGCCGACTTCCTGATGCCCCGGCACTGCCACACCTTCGAGCAGATCCGTCTGCCGCTGGTGGGCGACATGAACCTGGGCGAGCAGGGCATCCTGCGCGAGGGCGAGGTCGGCTACTTCCCCGAGGGCCAGACTTACGGGCCGCAGGACGACCCGATCGGCGACCCCAAGCAGCTGCAGCTCGTGCTGCAGTTCGCCGGCGCCTCCGGGCTCGGCATGGGAGCCGGCCGTGGCCGCGGCCCCGACAACAAGGAGGCACAGGCCGAGCGGCGCGCGCGCCGGGAGGTCAAGTTCCCGCGGCCGCGCTACAACGGCGTGGTCATCAGCAACCCGACGCACTTCAGCTATCTGCCGGTGCCCGGGTGGCCGGGAGTGGAGCGCAAGCACATCGGCACGTACACCGAGCGGCAGTTCTGGATCGAGTTCATCAAGATCGAAGCCGGTGCCGAATGGATCTCCACCAGCGAGGACGCGCGCCGGCTGACCGTGGTCCTTTCGGGCGCCGGCACGGTCGATGACACCGAGATCGGCAAGCTCGGCGCGGTGGAGGCCGACCCCGGGGAGAAGGCGCGCTTCGTCGCGACCGACGAGCTGGTCCTGTACACCGTCGGCCTGCCCCCGATCGAGCTGCCGGCCGTGCCCTCCGAGCAGTTCGACATCATCACGGCCGATGGCGGGATCAGGTTCGAGAACCCCAAGGACGACGACACCGCCTGAGCGCGGCTGCGGACCGGCGTGGACTCGCCCCGGCTCGCAGCCAGCCGGCCCTCCGGCAGGCGGCGGCTCGGGACGGCGCGCCCTCCCGAGCTCCCGTCGGCCGATTCACCCGCACGCACCCTCACGGAAAGCACCCAACCCCCCGTGAAAATCGCCTCTCGGCGGACCCCCTTCGGCGACCGGCTCTGCTTCCCCGAAGTCGTTCCGCACCACCTCATCGACATTCAGGCCGCCTTCGTGCGCCGGCTGGAGACCGGCGGCGTCCACCGGGACGACGCCCTGGCCCGGGCCCGGCTCGCCGTCCCCGGTGACCTGCCCGCACTCCTGCAGGCGGACCCGGAGCTCACCGCCGTCCGCCGGGTCTTCGACTGGGCTGTGGAACACGCCGACACCGGCGAACTGCACGATGACTGCCTCTGGTCCGACGAGCCCGGACGGCTCGGCCCGCCGATCGGGCGGCCGCAAACCATTTGGTGCATGCTGGCCAACTACCCCCGCGAGCGGCCCGGAGCCGAACCGGCCGGTACCGCGCCGGCGCGGACCAAACGAGGTCCCCAGGGCTGTCTGAAGGCCATCAGCGCATTGGCGGGTCCGCACGACGAGCTCCGGTATCCGGCCATCAGTAAGAAGGTCGACCCGGAGATGGAACTGGGCGTCGTCATCGGCCCCCGCTCGCGCTTCCTCACGCCCGAGACCGCCATGCAGGCGGTGGCCGGCTACGTCGGCTTCTGCGACATCGGCTCGCGGGACGTCTCCGAGCTGGACAACAACCGCATGGACCGCGGTAAGGGGTTCGACACCTACGGGATCACCGGCCCCTGGTTCGTCACCGCCGACGAGATCCCGGACCCGCACCGGTTGCGCATCCGCTCCTGGGTCAACGGCGAGCTGCGGCAGGACGGCAGCACCGCCGAGATGTTCCACTCCATTCCCGACCAACTGGCCTGGCTCACCGAAGCCCTCACCCTCGCGCCCGGCGACGTGCTGTCGACCGGAACGCCGCTGGGCCACCCCCTTGTGCAGCCGGGCGACGTGGTCCGCGGCGAGATCGAGGGGCTCGGAGTCGTCGAGAACAAAGTCGTCCTCGACGACTGAGCAACCGGAGGTCAGCCATGTCCCAACCGCACCTGCAGATCGTTGTCGGCAGCACCCGCCCCGGCCGGCGCGGCCTCGCCGTCGCCACCTGGATCCACGACCTGGCGGTGAAACACGCGGGCTTCGACGTCCAGCTCGTCGACCTCGCCGAGGTCGGCCTGCCGTTCCTGGACGAGCCGCGTCCTCCACAGCGCGGCGAGTACGTTCACGAGCACACCCGGCGCTGGAGCGAGACCGTGCGCTCCGGCGATGCGTACATGTTCGTGGTCCCCGAGTACAACCACAGCTACGGTGCGGCCACCAAGAACGCCCTGGACTACCTGGCCAAGGAGTGGGCCGGCAAGCCGGTCTCCTTCGTCGGCTACGGCGGGGTCGCCGCGGGCGCCAGAGCCATACAAGCCCTGGTGCCCGTGGTGTCCGCGCTCGGCATGGTGCCGCTCGCGCACTCCGTCAACATCCCGTTCATCCGGCACGCGATCACCCCCGACGGGAGGTTCGAACCCGCCCCCGGGCTCGACGAGAACGCGACGGGCGTGATCGATGAACTGCTCCGGCTGACCACCGCACTCTCCGCGGTCCGGCTCGCCACCCCGGCCGGGTGAGCGGGAACCCGGTTACGCAACCACCCCACCACCGAGAAAACAGAGGAGCGACAAAATGAGTGGACTGACCCTGGCCCAGGCGTCCGAGATCGTGGACGCCGCGCTGAGCCACGCGCGCGAACTGGGACTGCGACCCCTGACGATCACCGTGCTCGACCCGGGTGGCCATCCGCAGGTCGTCAAGCGAGAGGACGGCGCGGGCATCCTCCGCCCCCAGATCGCCCACGCCAAGGCATGGGGCTGCCTCGGCACCGGCTCGGGCGGTGCCTCCGGGGCGCGGCACGCCACCCGCGACCCCGCCTTCTTCGCAGCCCTGGCCGCGATCTCCGAGGGACGCATCGCCTCCTCCCGGGGCGGCGTGCTCGTCCGGGACCAGGACGGCGAACTGCTCGGCTCGGTGGGCGTCAGCGGTGAACGCCCCGAGAACGACGAAGCCGTCGCCGTCTTCGGAGTGGAGAAGGCCGGCCTGATCGCCGACGTGGGCTGACCGCAGCCCCTGTGGCCGGGACCGGCGCTCAGGACGGTCCCGGCCACCACCGGAAGCGGATGTAGCTCAACCGTACGAGCCGCGTTCCCCGGCGGGGCGCACCCGCGCCCCCACGGCATCCACTCCGCACAGATGGCCGATGGGAAACAGAGGTGCACCATGGCAAAGACGCCAGACAGCCTCACCAACACACCTGAACCCTCGCAAGCACCACCGACGCCCGGGGAACCGGGAACACCCGACACGCTCCAACTGACCACCAGGCGACGCGCGCAGGCCCTGGCCGTCTGCATCGCCGCCGCGTTCCTGACCCTGCTCGACGTGAGCATCGTGACCGTGGCGCTGCCCTCGATGGGCCACCAGCTGCACCTGACGTCCGCCGACGCGACCTGGTCGATCGCCGGATACACGCTGACCTTCGGCCTGGTGCTGATCCCGAGCGGCCGGATTGGGGACGAGTTCGGCCGCAGGAAGGTCTTCCTCACAGGGATGGTTCTGTTCATCGTCACGGGCGTGCTGTGCGGGTTCGCACCGGACGCCAGATGGCTGGTCGCGGCCCGGCTCGCCAGGGGGATCTCGGCCGGCCTGGTCGCCCCCCAGGTCGTCGGACTGATGCACCAGATGTACCCGCCGCGCGAACGAGGCCGGGCGTTCGGCTACTACGGCGCCACGGTAGCCCTGTCCACGGCCATCGGCCCGCTGCTCGGCGGCATCATCCTCCAGTCCTTCGGCACCGCCGACGGCTGGCGGTGGATCTTCTACCTGTTCATACCGCTGGACGTGCTCGCCCTCTTCCTCGGCGTGCGCATACTGCCCCAGGGGCGGCGTAGCGAGCGGCGCAGCAGCCTCGACCTGGTCGGCACCCTCGTGCTCGGACTCGCTGTCACGGCGGTCATGCTGCCTCTGCTGCAGAGCGGTGACTGGGCGCACCGCCAGTGGTGGCTGCTCTTGGCCGGCGTCGCGCTGCTGGTCGTCTTCGTCCTGCGGGAGCGCGGTCTCCCGAGCCGCGGCCGGCAGCCGCTGGTCGACCTGAGCCTGTTCCGTGCGCGCGACTACTGGGTCGGCTCGCTGGTCGTCGCGGCAATCTACGGCGGGTTCACGGGCATCTTCATCGTCCTGTCCCTGTTCCTCCAAAGCGGCCTGCACTACACGGCGCTGCAGGCATCCTTGTGCACCGTGGTCTTCACCATCGGTTCGGCGGTCTGCGGGATCATCAGCGGCCGTATCGTGCATCGCGTCGGCCATCGGCTGGTGATCGGCGGCACCGCCGCCACCGCCCTGGGGCTCGCCGCCACGGCCTTGGTGGCAGGCACGTCCTCCGGCGCCAACATGGGACTGGTCCTGGCCGTGCCGCTGCTGGTGGCCGGCTGCGGCGCCGGCTGCGTCATCGCCGCCAACCAGACGCTCGCCCTGCACCGCGTACCTCGCAGGGAAGGCAGCAGTGCGGCCGGCGTCTACCAGACCGGCATGAAGATCGGCACTTCGCTGGGGGTCGCCCTGTCCAGCTCCCTGTACTTCGGCGAACTCGGCGCCTCGCACGGCGATTTCGCCGCCGCGGCGCAGATCGGCCTCGCCGGCGCGGCCGCACTGGCCGCGGCCGCCTTCCTCATCGCGCTGCCAGGCTTCACTCGCGGCGTGCGCGACACTCCCGCGTCCATCGTGGCAGTGGAGGAGGTGGAGCCGGCCAGGTGAGGCGCGAAGGGGTGCCGACCGCGACCGGTCGGCGCCCCTTCACGTGGCGGGCATCACGGCGGGCTCGGTGAGCACGCCGTTCTGGGCCATGCATGCTCGGCGTGACGGTCTTCTCCGGATACAGCGCAGTCTCAGCGGCGTTGATCGCCGAGCAGTTCCCGACAGGGTCCGCTTTCGAGACGTCAACGGTTCCCCGATCCCACGACGCCACCTTTCCAACGGCTGTTCGCGATGTCAGGGCGCTGCGCGGCTCGGTGTGGCCGGTGTGGCCGGTGTGGCTTCCAGGAGTCGCCGGCGTATCTCCTTCTCCTGGGCCCGTCGTGCGGTGACGTCGCGGATGACTGCCCCGACGTGGCCCGCGCTGCCGTCAGGACCGGTCAGCAGCACCACGCTGAACTCGATCGACACGGTCCCGCCGTCCGCGGTCAGCGCGGGAACGGCCAGGAGGTCGTCGTCCCCGTACCTGGAGGACCCGGCGGCCATGGCCGCCACGAAGCCGTCCCAGTGACGCTGCCTGTGCTTCTGGGGGATGATCACATCCAGATTGCGGCCGGCGACCTCAGCCGCCGAGTAACCGAAGATCCGCTCCGCTCCGCGATTCCAGTAGCGGATCAGGCCTTCGCGATCGATGATCACTATACCGTCGGGTGCCTGGTCCACCATTGCCAGTACTACATCGGTCGCCAGCTCTTCCATGTCGCCTCCGAGGTGGGACGATCCCGCGCCGTCTCCGTACAGATCCTGGAGGCGAGTGTATACAGTCGACAGTCATCGTCACAGGGACCGGGCGACGAGTTCCTTCATGACCTCGTTGGCCCTGGCCAGAAAGCGCAGGACCAGGTTGTCCGCGTACATGCCGGCGATCGGGTACTCCAGGCAGTAGCCGTAGCCGCCGAAGAGCTGCTGGCAGCGATCGACGACCTCGCCGGTGCGGTCGGTGATCCAGTACCTGGCCCTCGAGGCGGTGGTGGCGTCGAGTTGGCCGCGCAGGTGCCGCTCGATGCAGTCGTCGAGGAACACGCCGTTGACGCGGGCGATGGTGGCACATTCGGCGAGCTCGAAGCGGGTGTTCTGCAGGCTGAACAGGGGGCGGCCGAAGGCCTGCCGTTCCTTGGTGCAGTCGATGGTGACGGCCACGGCGTTCTCAGGCCACCCGGAGCTTTGGCGCCGGTATCTGCACCTGATCATGGACAGTCTGCGGAAACGGCCTGATGACAGCACTCCGCTGCTCGACACCGGTTTCGGCGAGGCTCAAATGGTTGCCTCGTTCGACCGCGGCGCCGAGCAGCGAGCCAAGCGGATCAACGACTAGCCAGGGTCTGACAGGCCCTGGCCACCCACGACAGCGGGAGGTAGGCGATGCGCGACGAGGACCCCGGGCTCTTCGGGCCGGATTCGGTGACCTGGCAGCTGCACAGCGACCCGATGATGTGGATCGCCGGCGTCCGGGCGCTGTATCTGCAGGCGCTGCACCCCCGCGCTGTGCGGGGCGTCTTCCAGAACAGCGACTTCCGCAAGGACGCCTGGGGGCGTCTCCTGCGCACCGCGGACTTCGTGGGCACCATCACCTACGGCACCACGCTGGAGGCGGAGCGCGCCGCGGCCAAGGTCCGGGCGATACACCGCAGGCTGACAACCACCGACCCGGGGACCGGGGAGCGGTTCCCGGTGGATGCGCCGGAGTTGCTGCTGTGGGTGCACTGCGCCGAGATCGACTCGTACCTCGACGTGGCCCGCCGCTCCGGCTTCCCGCTCACCGACGCCCAGGCGGACGTGTACGTAGGCGAGCAGCGCACCGCCGCCCGGCTGATGGGCCTGGACCCGGCGGGCGTACCGGGCGACACCGCCGAGCTCGCCGCGTACTCCGAGAAGGTCCGCCCCGAACTGGCCGCCACGAACGAGGCCTTCGAGGTCTTCGCCTTCCTCCAGGCGCCGCCGGTCCCGCGCGCTGCGCTGCCGGCCCGGGCCACCGTGTGGCGCGGCGCGACCGCGCTCGCGTACGCCGCGCTGCCGCCGTTCGCGCACGAGCTGTACGGCAGGCCGGTGCCGTCCGTGCCGGCCGTCACGCGGCGGTTGCGGGCGACGGGCCGGGGCCTGCGGGCCGTACCGGCCTTCCTGCGCTGGCAGTTGCCGCCGGGGCACATCGTGAAGGCGGTGGGCAGGCTCGGCCCGGGCACGCATCCGTCGGCGTACAGGTTGCGCAAACAGGAGAAAACGTGGCTCGCGCGTCCATACTGAGAGCGGGGAAGAAGCGGGGCGGAACGACGGGGGCGGCGGACGCACGATGGCGGCTGGGGCGTTGATCCAGGGCCGGTACAGGCTGCAGGAGCTGATCGGCCGGGGCGGGATGGGAGAGGTGTGGCGGGCGGTCGACGAGTCGCTCGGCCGGAAGGTCGCGGTCAAGTGCCTGAAGCCGGTGAGCACTTCGGCGGACGCCGGCTTCGCGCGGGTGCTGCAGGAGCGGTTCCGGCGTGAGGCGAGGGTCGCGGCGGCGCTGCAGCACCGGGGAGTGACCGTCGTCCACGACTTCGGCGAGCACGACGGGGTCCTCTACCTCGTCATGGAGCTGCTCGACGGCCGCAATCTGCTGCAGGTGCTCCAGGACACCCAGGGCAACCCGCTGCCGGTGCCCGACGTGATGGACATCGCCGAGCAGGTCGCCGCGGCCCTCGCCTACACGCACGCGCAGGGCATCGTGCACCGCGACCTCAAGCCGGCCAACATCATGCGGCTCTCCGACGGCTCGGTGAAGATCTGCGACTTCGGCATCGCCCGGCTCGGCCACGACATCGGCTTCACCTCGCGGCTCACTGGTACCGGCGTCGCCATGGGCACGCCGCACTACATGTCGCCCGAGCAGATCGGCGCGGACGAGGAGATCGACCACCGCAGCGATCTGTACTCGCTGGGCTGCGTTCTGTACGAGATCACCACCGGCGCCCCGCCGTTCGACCTCGGCGACGCCTGGGCCGTGCTCGTCGGGCACCGCGACACCGTGCCGGAACCGCCGAGCACCCACCGCGCCGGACTGCCCGACGAGCTGAACCGGCTCATTCTCGACCTGCTCGCCAAGGCCCCCGACGACCGCCCGCAGAACGCGGCCGACGTCGCCGGCCGCCTCAAGGCGATGCGGGCCGCGCCCTTCCCCACGTCCGTCCCCGCCCCTGCCCCCGACGCCGGTCTGCCGTTCTGGGCCCGGGACTCCGCCCTCCGCGCCGGCGGCCGGCGCACCACCGCCCCGCGCGCCGCC
>NZ_RJVR01000073.1 GCF_003999195.1 Streptomyces soli | reverse complement strand
TGTCCCTCCTCTCGCTGATGTTCCAGCTGCACCGCGTCCGCGACCAGATAAGGGAGGCGGAGACGGCGCCCCGCGATGGCTGTCCACCCCGCCGACCGGCTGGCGCACCGCATCGTCGAGGACGACCAGATCCACGTCTTCCCGGAGTCACGCGGCAACACCGCCGAGGGTGGTGGCGCGGGTGAGGGCCTGTTCGGCAGTGGTGATCTCGGTGCGGGTGGTCTCGGGCAGGATGAGCCACAGGTTCGGCCAGAGGACGGGCAGGTCCAGGTGGTGGTCGCGCTCCAGGCGGACGGTGACGGCCTGGATGCGGTGGCCGCTACAGGCGGGCCGGTCCGGCTCCTCGGCGGCGACGCGCTGCATCGCATGGTGCGCGGCCCGGCGCGGTGCGGGATCGGTCCGGCGCCCGTCACGGCCAAGGCGCGGGCATCGGCGTCGGGTTGTTGCCAGTAGCGGTGTGCGGCGGCGGTCCAGCGGGCATGGCGGCGGGTGACACGGGTGTGGGCCTGCTGTCGCAGCGGGCGTGGCCAGGTGCGCCAGCCGCTGGCCAGTACGGTGCGCTGGACCAGCCTCCCCAGGCTCTGGGATGCCGGCCCGGCCGCAGCGGCGGCGGCGGCGAGGACCGCGCCGAGCAAGACGACTTGGCCGCCGACGGTAGTTGCGGCGGGGCCTGGGCCCTTTCCGCCTGGCTCGAATCGATACATTATCGAGACTTGCAATTCCTTGCGTAAATCATGTGATTCTGATAAACTGCACACTTTGCAAGATAGTGTCGCCGAGGCATCCAACAGCGACGCTAGGAGAGCGAATGCCATCGATCGGCCACCCCCTGGCTTACCACGACGCAGGGACTCCCCTGACGGGCGTGCTGTACCGCGGTGAAGCGGAGCAACAGACGCGACCTGGCATCCTGCTCATCCACGGCGGCGCGGGACTGGACGACCACGCACGCGACCAAGCGCAACGCTGGGCAGCACTTGGCTACGTTGTGCTGGCCTGCGACATGTACGGCGACGGCGTGGCCGGCGACCGTCAGCGGATCATGAGCTGCGTGACAGCCCTGCGCGACGATCCCGCCACGCTGGTCACGCGCGCCAGGGCCGGTCTGGACGCGCTCAGGGACTGCCCAGACACCGACGGCCGCTTTGCCGCCGTCGGCTTCTGCTTCGGCGGAATGGCCGCTCTGACGCTGGCCCGGTCCGGGGAGGGGATCGCAGGCGCCGTCAGCATCCACGGCAGCCTCACGACGCCGGCCCCGGCACAACCACACACCGTCCGCGCCAAGATCCTCGCCTGCCACGGCGCCTCAGATCCCCACGTACCGCCAGCGGACGTCACAGCGTTCACCCAGGAGATGGAGGACGCCCGCGCGGACTGGCAGCTCATCATGTACGGCGGCGCCCTGCACGGCTTCACCCACCGCCACACCCAGCCAGGCGCAACACCCGGCGTGGCCTACGACGAACGCGCCGACCGACGCTCATTCGCGACCGCGAGCCAGTTCCTCGCCGAGGCGTTCACCGAGCAGACAGCATGAACTCCCGTAATCAATCATGCTCGGCCCTTGAGGGGCCCGAGGGGGTCTGGCCCGAAAAACTCTTGGCCCACCGAGTTGGACGTGCTCGCCGAGGATCTGGACAAACGACTTGGGGAGGTCGAGGCGGAGCGGGAGGAGTTGGTGGTCGTCGAGCGGGTGCTGCTCCGGCTGGCCGGCGGCAACGATGTTGCGGTCGGACTCCGGAGTACTCGCTGTCGTAGGCGTCAGCGCGGCCTCGAATGCGGCAAGAGCCGAGGATGCGGAGCGCGAGGACTGCTTGGGCTCAGGGGTCCTGGACATGGAGCCATCGTGCCGGACGAGTCATCGAAAGACTTTGGCATTTACGGCGTCCATGATCGGGTCGGCCTCTGCCCGACTTCGCTCCATCCGCTCGTGTACCGCGATCGAGGCTGCTTAAGGAACCTCAAGGACGTGCCCCCGGATGGCGCAACGCCCACCATTCCTCGCTGAGGCCAGCCCAGCGAGGAATGGTGGGACGACGCAGGAAGTGCGCCGTGGCGCAGCGAGATCAGTCGGCCAGCCGGTTGATGGCAGCGGCAGTGATCCCGCGGCCAAAGCCCATCTGCCGGGGTGGGGCGAGAAGCTGACGCCGCACGTCCTCCGGCACTTCTGCGCGTCCCAACTCTACGGAAACGGACTGGACTTGCTCGCGATCCAGGAGGTCTTGGGGCGCTCCTGGATCGCCACGACTATGCGCTATATCCACGTGCAGCAGACCCGGGTCGAGGACGCCTGGGCCGCCGGGATGGAACGGGCCGCGAAGCGACTCGAAGGACTGGTCCGATGAGGTGGAACCTGCGGCTGACCGCCGCGAACAAGGGCATCTGGAAGGCGTCTGAGCTTGCGAAACCTTGCGGAACACGGCCTGGTGATCTCGGCCGGGAAGATGTCCGGGCTGTGGTCCGGGCAGCCGGTCTCGCTCAAACTGGAGGACCTGGACGTCATCTGCGTCGTCCTCGGCTGCGAGATCGGTGACCTGCTGATCCCGGAGCCGGGCAAGGTCAACCGGCCCGGTCAGGAGGAGGCCGGTCAAGTCGCGGTCGGCTCCGGCACTGCTGCGCCGGCGGTGGTGCCCAAGCGTCGCGATGGCCGGTCGCTGCCTCCGGTATGAGCCGGTATCCGAAGGGCTACCGCAAGCCCACCGACTCCTGCGACAACTGCTTGGCCTGGGGCGACTTCAGCGGACGCTTCTGCCAGACCTGCTACATGTTCGGCCGCAGCCACGAGACGGCCACCTGCGTCGGCTGCCGCCGCGTCCAGCCGCTGAAGTGGGGTTACTGCCGTCTGTGCTGGTGCCAGGCCCGCCTCCACACCCAGGCCGCTGTCGGTCCGCTGACTGCCGGGGCCGACGTGATTGCCCGGCTCCAGGCCGTCCGGCACCATCAGCTGTTCTTCGTGGGCCTGCACCATCGCAACGGCTCGGCACCCGCCCCTCCACAGCGCGGAGGACGACGGGGACCGCCCCGCAAGCCGCCGCCCGCGCCGGCCTGGTGGCCGAGCGCCGACTGGAGGCAGTTGCCGCTGTTCGAGCAGATCCCGCATGACTACAGCCGTCTCGACCCGACAGCCGTCGACCTGGCCAGCCCGTGGCTGGCCTGGGCGAAGTACCTCGCCCACCGGCTCGCCGAAGCGCGGGGATGGGGGCGCAACATCCGCTTCGCCGTCAACCGCGGCCTGGCCCTAGTCCTCACCGAGTACGTCGAGGGCGATGTCATCCGCCACAGCGAGATCTTCACCCCGCTCCGGGCCCGCGACCTGCCGGTCGGACATACCGTCACGGTCCTGGAGGAGATGGGAATCTTCCTGGACGACAGTGAGCCCACCTTCGAACGCTGGCTCGCCGAGCGCCTGGAAGGACTTGCGCCCGGCATCGGCGCGGAGGCCGAGCGCTGGACCCGGACCCTGCGCGACGGCGGCCCCCGCAGCCTGCCCCGGCGGCAAGGCACGGTCTGGCTCTACCTCAACCATGTCCGACCGGCGCTGCTGGAGTGGTCGAACCGCTACGACCACCTGCGGGAAGTCACCCGCGACGATGTCCTCACCCACGTCAAAAAGCTGCACGGCCACCATCGCCGCGACCAGCCCGTCGCCCTGCGCTCACTGTTCACCTGGGCCAAGCGGGCAGGTCTCGTCTTCCGCAACCCCACCAGCCGGATCAAGGTCGGTCAGTACGAGTACGGCGTGATTCAACCGCTCGTCCCTGCCCAGGTCGACCGGTCCGTCGCGGCAGCCATCACCCCGGCGGCACGACTCATCCTCGCCCTCGCCGCGGTGCACGCTGCCCGAGTCGCCCAGATCGGCGCCCTCATGCTCGACGACCTCGACGTCGGCAACCGCCGGCTGACCGTCGCCGGACGAGTACGCCCGCTCGACGACCTCACCCTGAAACTGCTGCTGGACTGGCTGGAGCACCGACGGAGCCGGTGGCCGATCACAGCCAACCTCCACCTGCTGATCAACAACCAGACCGCCACCAAGACCAACCGCGCCAGCAACCACTGGATCAGCGCCACGCTGCGCGGACAGGACGCGACGCTGGAGCGGCTCCGCGTCGACCGGCAACTCGAAGAGGCCCTCACCCACGGGCCCGATCCGCTCCACCTCGCCGAGGTGTTCGGGCTCGACGAGAAGACCGCGATGCGCTACTCGGACTCCGCACGAGCACTACTGGAACAGGCCGCTGAACAGCAGCTTCGGTGACGTCCGGGTTCTGCCGTCAGTTTTCGGGGAGCTCGGGGAGCCGCGGCTGCACGGGTTTCAGTCCGCCCAGGGTGAGGTCGAGGAGGGGGAGCAGGCGGTCCCAGTGGCGCTGCAGTGCGGAGGGGTTGAAGGCGTCGGTGTCGGACATGGTGAAGCCGTGGACGGTGCCGGGGTAGATCTCGGAGGTGTAGTTGACACCTGCGGCGTCCAGGGCCTGGTTGAGCTCGCCGAGGGCCTCGGGCGTCATGTCGGTTTCGGCGTGGCCGAGGTGGACCTGGGCGGTGAGCTTGGAGAGGAGGTTGGGCCCGTCGGCGCCCACGGGGCCGTGGAATCCGGCGACGGCGGCCACCTGGCCGGGGTGGGCCGCGGCGGTGCGCATCGCCAGGAGGCCGCCTATGCAGTAGCCGGTCACCGCGAGCGGTCCGGCGCCGACCTCGGGCTGGGTGGTGAGGAACCTGAGGTAGGCGTCGGCGTCGCTCAGGACACGTTCGGTGGTGTGCGCCTCGATCAAGGGCATCAGCTGGGCGATGACCGCGGGCCGGACCTCTTCTCCGATGTGCTCGGGAAGTTCGATCACCGGTGCCGGGCCGTGCCGGTAGAAGAGGTTGGGGACGAGTACGTAATACCCGTGCCCGGCCAGTTCGCGGGCCATCTCCTGCAGCACGGGCCGGATGCCGAAGCCGTCCGCGTACATCAGCACCCCTGGGTGCCGCTCGCCGTGGTCGGGGAAGGCGGCGAAGGCGTCGGCCTGGCCGTCTGTGGTGGGGATCTGCAGTGTCTTGGTGGGCAAGAGCTTCCTTCCTCGGAGTTCACTCGATAAACGTTCGTCGTACTAACGTTTTCGGCGCGAGTGACCGTACATCGTTAGTCGGACTAACGCAATGGATAGGATGGGCGCCATGATCAGAGCCGAAGCCGCGGACATGCCCGACGACAGCGCGCTCAAGACGCCCGACAGGCTGCGTCGGCGGGCGAGCCGACTGTTGTCGCAGCTGACCACGCGGTCGGACCGGCTGATTACCGAGGGGCTGGCCGGGGCCGACGCCCGCAAGTGGCACTACGCCGTGCTCACCTCGCTACAGGAGCACGGGCCGGCCAGCCAGGCGGAGCTGAGTAGACGTTCCGGCATCTACCGCAGCGACATGGTCGGCGTGCTCAACGAACTGGCCGAGCGTGACCTCGTCGAGCGGGCGCCGGACCCCGATGACCGGCGCCGCAACATCATCACGATCTCCACCCGAGGCCGCCGTCACCTACGCCGCCTCGACAAGGTCCTGGACGACCTCCACGACGAACTGCTCGCACCGCTGAGTCCGGCCGAACGCGACCAGTTCGTGCAGTTGCTCACCCGCTTGCTGGACCACCACACCCGGACCTCCTGACCCCGCGTTCCTACCGAACCCACGGATACACCCAACTGATGCACACGGACCGACCCGCGAGTTCTCGCTGAACAAGCTTCAGTTCCGCTGAACCCACGGGCCTCCTCGGGTGTGAGTAGTTGCGGTACAGGAAACCCCGGCGAGATTGATCTTGGTTGCTTTTAGCAGACCGGGTTCGGGCGCCTTCCTGGGCCGCTACCTGATCAACATCAAGGCCAGCGGCCCCGGCCAGGGCCTGCGCCCCTTCCGTGCCCCGGACGCCGCCGAGGACGATGACTGATCGGCGGCCCTGGTGAAGGGTCCGTCATGCGGGTTCGGCGTTGAGGACGCGCCCCGCGGGCTTGCGGGTGTGGGCCCACGCGGGCAGGGCGGTCAGCGCTCCGACTGCCAGCAGGGTGGCGAGTGCGGCGGTGAGCAGCCACGCCGCCGGGGGCGTGACCTGCGTGCCGAAGAACCAGTACAGGCCGAGCCCGGCGGGAATACCCGCCGCCACTGCGGGCACGGCGGGCAGGAGTTGCGCGATGCACAGGGCCGTGACGACCTGGCCGGGTGTGGCGCCGAGGGTACGGGTGATGGTCAGGGCGCGGCGGCCCTGCACGGCGGTGCTCCAGCCGAGGAGCACGGTGTTGAGCGTGGACAGGGCCACCAGGGCGAGGGTGACGGCGAGCAGCACCTGGCCGGTCTGGTCGGTCCGCACTTCGATGGGGCCGAACCGCTTGAAGGCGGGGGCCGCGTCGAGCTCGGCGTGGAAGGTGAGCACCGCGGTGACCATGATGGTGGTGGCGGCCGTGCCGGCGGAGGCCAGGGCGGCGCGGCCGGGCCGGCGGGCGAGCAGTCGGATGCCGAGCAGCAGCGACGTGGGCAGATACGCCGTCACCGCGTTCAGGTGCGGGTGGTGCGTGAGCATGTGCGCCGGGTCGGCCAGGGCGTTGACGGTGCTGGTGCGGGCGGCACGCACGGCGGGGCCGAGCGCACCGGTCAGGGCGACCACGATGGCGAGGAAGACCGCGGCGGAGACGGTGACGGAGTCCGGAGGGCTGACGGTGTCGAGCAGCCCGGCGCTGGGATCGACCAGGTGGGGTGCGGCCAGAGTCCCGGTGGCCAGACCGAGCGCGGTGGCCAGGACGGTCAGCAGCAGGTACTGCGCCAGCAGTACGGCGGTGACGGTGCCGGGGCCGGCGCCGACGGCCTTGAGCAGTGCGGCACGCCGGTTGTCGCGGGTGGCGCGTGCGGTGGCGAGCGCGGCGAGGGTGACGATCGCGGCGACGGCGAGCAGCCAGCCGCCGATGACCAGAGTGGGCTGGGTGTCCTTGATCATGTTCGTGTCCGTTTGGAGGACGTTCTGCCAGTAGTGGTAGTTGAGCCAGCCGTCGGGCCTGATGGCCTGGACGGCCGCGGACTTGCCGAAGCCGTCGGTCGCAGCGGGGTCGGACAGCTTCAGGTAGATCAGGTAGACACCGGAAGTGTCGCCTGCCGCCGCGTGGGCGTCGGCGGTGGTGAGCCAGACCATGCCGCCGGCGTCGGACGGCCCGACCTGCGCCGGGTCGCCCCACGGATACACCGAGGTGGCCGCGCTGATCGCGGTCCCGACGACCGGGATGCTGCGCCCGCTGACGGTGATGCTGTCGCCGTCGCGCACGCCGAGTGCTTGCGCGAAGCCGCGCTCGACCACCGCGCCGCCGGGACGCACCCAGGTGCCCGAGGTCACCAGCGGCCGGTCCACGGCGGACCGTGAGTTGTCGCGCCCCTCGACCGCGGAGTGCGCGGAACGGCCGTGAGCCCGGATGGTGGTGTCGAACGCGAAGAACGGGCCGCCGAGGGCAGTCACACCGGGCGTATGTGCGAGGCGCGAGGCAAAGCCGGAGGGGTTCGGGTCCGTCGTCGAGGACATCACGTCGGGGCCGGCGGTGGCCGCGCGGGTCTTGGCGTATCCGGTGGACACGGCGTTGGTGGTCGCGGTTCCGAGGGTCAGGGAGGCGGTGGCGAGGGTGACGGCGAGCAGGAACATGACGGCCACGCCGGGACGGCGGCGCATGTCGTGCAGGATCAGACGCCACATCAGCAGCAGGTGTCCCACGGTCAGTCCTCCCAGTGCAGCAGGGCGCCGAGCCCTGTGCCGCCGCCGCTGTCACCACTGCCGCCGCCTCTGCCGCTGTCCAGGGGGGTGTCGTCGGCCACCGTCCCGTCGCGCAGGGAGACGATGCGGTCCGCCGTGGCGGCGACACGCTCGTCATGGGTGACCATGACCAGGGTCTGGCCGCCGGCGTGTAGCTCGTCGAAGAGCCGGAGGATGTCGTGGGTCGCGGCACTGTCGAGGTTTCCGGTGGGCTCGTCCGCGAGGACGACCAGCGGCTTGTTGACCAGGGCACGGGCGATGGCGACCCGCTGCCGCTGCCCGCCGGACAGCTCGGAGGGAAGATGCCGGGCGCGGTCGGAGAGCCCTACCTGATCGAGGAGTTCGGCGGCACGGACGCGGGCGGTGCGCGGTGAGGCGCCGGCGAGCAGCGCGGGCAGCTCGACGTTCTGCGCCGCGGTCAGCTCGTGCATCAGGTGGTAGGCCTGGAACACGAATCCCACGGCGCGGCGCCGCAGCCTGGCCAGCGCCCGTTCGCTGAGGTGGTCGATGCGCCGCCCGCCGAGCCACACCTCGCCGTCGGTGGGCCGGTCCAGCCCGCCGAGGAGCTGCAGCAGCGTCGACTTGCCGCAGCCACTGGGCCCGGTCACGGCGAGCGTCTGCCCGGCGGGAACATCAAGGTCGAGCCCGTCGACGGCCCACACCACACTCTCCTCCTCCCCGTACACCCGCGACAGGCCGACCGTACGAAGCACCGGCGCGGGCCCATCGCCGGGCTCGCGGTCAACCGGCCCTGCACCCGGGCCCGCGTTCGTGCCCCTGCGCAGCGACAGGCCCATGGCCCGCGGCACGTCTCTCGTCATCCGATTCCTCCGCCTTCCCCACGTGGGGCGCGGGCGGACCAGGTCCGCTCGCACGCCTCCAACCAGCGCAGATCGGCCTGCAACCGGAGCGCGATGCCCTCCAGAAGCAGCCCGGCCCGCGAGTCCATGTCGTGAGCAAGGACGGCGCGCTGGGCCTCGGCAAGGCTGCGCATCAGCTCCCGCCGCCGGGCCTCGACGAGCGCGAGCGGATCGGCCAGACCCGACTCGGCGGCGGCCACCAGCTTCAGGTGGAACTCCGTCACATCCGCTCTGGGCCCGGCACCCTCGGCCATCCACGCGGCCACCCGCTCCTGCCCGGCCACGGTCAGCCCGTACACCTTGCGCCGCGAGCCGCGCACCGGCACGTCCACACGCTCGAGGACGACCAGCCCCGCCTTCTCGAGCCTGGTGAGGGTCACATAGATCTGCCCCGCGTTCAGCGTCTCCCCCAACGGTCCGAGCGCCGCCGCCAACCGCCTGCGCAGGTCGTACCCATGCGACGGCTCCTTGACCAGCAGCGCCAGCACCACGTCCTGCACGAACCGCCCTCCTCTACGAACAGCCAATAGATAGCGGTTATCTATCGAGGCGTCAAACCGGCCCCCTGAACCCCATCCGCGGTCGCGGAGGCGCACCGCCTCCGCGCCACAGCGCCACGTCACACCGTGCCCCTCGGCCCCGAGCCGGGACCCTGGCCCAGTACGACGCACGCGTGCCGGCCGCCGCCTGACCGCGCTCCGGCCCTGAAGATCGCACTGCGGGGCCGCCCGGACTTCGCAGGGCTTTCAAAAACCCCTTCAACCCCGGCCCACCGTTTTCTGACATGATCCGGGGCCATGACCGCCCTCGAACCGGACGGCGAGCCGGGCCTTCTCGTCGCGGAGCCGCTCGTCCGCACCGAATCAGAATCGGCTACGCCCGGGTCTCGACCGGCGGGCAGAAGCTGGAGCGGCAGCTTGACGCGCTCACCGCCGCCGGATGCCGGAAGATCTTCGCGGACAAAAAGTCCGCTAAGTGGTCCGTTCCGGAAATCCTTCGGGGGTTGATCAAGCCGCCAGTGCGGCGGAGGATTCTTCCTGGTGATCGGCGGTGTGCCGGTCGAGTCT
>NZ_RJVR01000153.1 GCF_003999195.1 Streptomyces soli | reverse complement strand
CGTGAGGTGCTGGCCACGACCGTGGCCAGCACCTCACGGCCCCCCTACCGGCGTCTCGGCGTCGGCCACCGCCCTGCGGCCGCGTCGGATGCGGCGGAACCCCCTCTCTGCAGGGCTCCGTGACCTACGGGCGCCGGAGGTGCAACCGCCGCTTCCCGGCGCGGCGGCACAGTGAGGGCGAGCGAGAGAACGTCCGCAGCCACGCGCCGGGCCAGAAGCCACTTTCGGGGAGTCCTCGCAGGTCAGCCACCCGGTTCATGAGTTCTTCGAGAAGAAGCCGGCCTGAGCGGGGCGGCCTGTCCCGCGTACCGGCACCACTCGGCGATAATGCCCGGGTAGTCCAGCGAGAAAGCAGGTCAGTACATCGTGACGACATCGGTGTCGGTGGAACGCAGGATCGCCGAGGAGCTCGGAGTACGGGAAGGCCAGGTGCGGGCGGCCGTCGACCTGCTCGACGGCGGGGCGACGGTGCCCTTCATCGCCCGGTACCGCAAGGAGGCCACCGGCACGCTGGACGACGCGCAGCTGCGCACACTGGAGGAGCGGCTGCGCTACCTGCGGGAACTCGACGAGCGGCGGACCGCGATCCTGGAGTCGATCGAGTCGCAGGGCAAGCTCGACGACGCCCTGAAGGCGCAGATCCTCGCCGCGGACTCAAAGGCCCGGCTCGAGGACATCTACCTGCCCTTCAAGCCCAAGCGCCGCACCAAGGCGCAGATCGCCCGCGAGGCCGGACTTGAACCGCTCGCCGACCGGCTGCTGGTCAACCCCTCGCTCGACCCGCAGGCCGAGGCCGCCGGCTACGTCGACGCGGACAAGGGCGTCGAGGACGCCGCCGCCGCGCTGGACGGCGCCAGGGCCATCCTCACCGAGCGCTTCTCCGAGGACGCCGACCTCGTCGGCGAGCTGCGTACGCGCATGTGGGAGCGGGGCCGTGTGGTCGCCAAGGTCCGCGACGGCAAGGAGGAGGACGGCGCGAAGTTCGCCGACTACTTCGACTTCGCCGAGCCCTTCACCAAGCTGCCGTCGCACCGCGTGCTGGCGATGCTGCGCGGCGAGAAGGAGGAGGTCCTCGACCTCACCCTGGAGCCCGAGGAGCCGGTCGAGGACGGCCCGTCGACCTTCGAGCGGAAGATCGCCCACCACTTCGGCATCACCAACCGTGACCGCCCGGCCGACAAGTGGCTCGCCGACACGGTCCGCTGGGCCTGGCGCACCCGCTTCCTGGTCCGCCTCGGCATCGACCTGCGGGTCCAGCTCCGCCAGGCCGCCGAGGACGAGGCCGTACGTGTCTTCGCCGCCAACCTCCGCGACCTGCTGCTCGCCGCCCCGGCCGGCACCCGCGCCACGATGGGGCTCGACCCCGGCTTCCGTACGGGCGTGAAGGTCGCCGTCGTCGACGACACGGGCAAGGTCGTCGCCACCGAGACCATCTACCCGCACGTGCCGCGCAATAGGTGGGACGAGTCCATCGCGACCCTCGCCCGGCTCGCCGCCGCTCACAAGGTCGACCTCATCGCCATCGGCAACGGCACCGCTTCCCGCGAAACCGACAAGCTCGCCGCCGACCTCATCAAGCGCCACCCCGACCTCAAGCTCACCAAGGCCGTCGTGTCGGAGGCGGGCGCCTCCGTCTACTCCGCGTCGGCGTACGCCTCCGCCGAACTTCCCGAGCTGGACGTCTCGCTGCGCGGCGCCGTCTCCATCGCGCGCAGGCTCCAGGACCCGCTGGCCGAGCTGGTCAAGATCGACCCGAAGTCGATCGGCGTCGGCCAGTACCAGCACGACCTGTCCGAGCTGAAGCTGTCCCGTTCGCTGGACGCCGTGGTCGAGGACTGCGTCAACGGCGTCGGTGTCGACGTCAACACCGCCTCCGCCCCGCTGCTGCGCCGCGTCTCCGGCATCACGGAGGGCCTGGCCGGCAACATCGTCGCCCACCGCGACGCCAACGGCCCCTTCCGCTCCCGCAAGGCCCTCAAGGACGTGGCCCGGCTCGGCCCCAAGGCGTACGAGCAGTGCGCCGGCTTCCTCCGCATCCCCGGCGGCGACGACCCGCTGGACGCGTCGAGCGTCCACCCCGAGGCGTACCCCGTGGTGCGCCGCATCAGCGCCGCCGCCCGCACCGACATCAAGTCCCTGCTCGGCAACGGCACGGTGCTGCGCACGCTGAAGCCTCAGGAGTTCGTCGACGACAACTTCGGCCTGCCGACCGTCACTGACATCCTCGCCGAGCTGGAGAAGCCTGGGCGGGACCCGCGGCCGGCTTTCCAGACCGCTACCTTCAAGGAGGGCGTCGAGGAGCTCAAGGACCTGCGGTCCGGCATGGTGCTGGAAGGCGTCGTGACGAATGTCGCCGCCTTCGGGGCCTTCGTGGACGTCGGCGTCCACCAGGACGGGCTGGTCCACGTCTCCGCGATGTCCCGGACCTTCGTCAGCGACCCGCACGACGTCGTCAAGTCCGGTGACATCGTCCGCGTCAAGGTGCTCGACGTCGACATCCCCCGCAAGCGCATCTCCCTCACCCTGCGGCTCGACGACGACGCGGCCCCTGCCGCCGCGCCCAAGAGCGCCCCGCGTGAGCCCCGCGGCGACCGCCGCGACCGCCGCGGCGCCCCTCCCCGCCAGTCCCGCGGCGGCGGCTCC
>NZ_RJVR01000287.1 GCF_003999195.1 Streptomyces soli | reverse complement strand
CGGGTCCCGGGGAGGCCTGCCCGCAGAAGCCGCAGCGGCGGCAGGACGGCCTCGCCGGCCGTGGCGGGCAGCGCCGGGCCCACCGGGCCGACCGCCACACCGTCCGTGCGCGGCGTCCGGGGCCGTACGGCCGCCGGTTCCCCGGCTCGCGCGGCACGCCAGAGCATCCAGGCCACCAGCAGCAGCACGGCCGCCCCGGTCTGCTTGGTCAGCAGGGCGCCCGCGCAGGCGAGCCCGGCCCAGCCCCACCGCGAGCGGTCGGCGCACCACACGGCCGCGACGGTCCAGGGCAGGGTGAAGATCTCGAAATTGGCGGCCTGGGTGTCCTCGGGCGCGAGGCCGATCGACAGCAGCAGGTAGCCGAGGCCTGCGGCGGCGCCCCAGCGGTCGCCCCAGCGGCGCCGGGCCAGCGAGACCAGCAGCGCGGCCGTCACCACGTGCGCCAGCACGGCCAGCACCCGTACCGGCCACAGCGAGCCGTCGCCGAAGAGCGCGAAGGCGCCCTCGTAGAGCCAGGGCAGCAGCGGCGGCTTGCGGTCGACGACCGTGTTGTAGAGCGAGCCGCCGGCGGCCAGCATGCGGGCCTGGGTGGCGAGGAAGCCCTCGTCCGGGTTCCAGACGGACCGTATGAAGGACGGCAGGTGGACCACGGCAGCGCACACCACGAGCGCCGGCCCGACCCGTAGCCAGTACGCGGGGGTCGGACGGCGGCTCGGCACGCGCCTCAACCTACCCGGACCGCGCGGCACCGTGAACCTCAGCCCCGTTCGGTGACCTGCCGTCGCATCCGGCTGTGCCGGTGCCCGTACGCGAAGTAGATGACGAAGCCGAGCACCATCCACAGACCGAAGCGCACCCACGTCTCGGTCGGCAGGTTGAGCATCAGCCACAGCGAGGCCATGACGGACAGCGCCGGCACCCATGGCACCAGGGGCGTACGGAAGGAACGCGGCAGGTCGGGGCGGCTGTGGCGGAGCATGACGACCCCGACGGAGACGACGATGAAGGCGAAGAGCGTACCGATGTTCACCAGGTCGGCCAGTTCCGAGATGCTGGTGAAGCCCGCGATGACCGCCACGATGCCGCCGAGCAGCATCGTCGAGCGGTAGGGGGTCTTGAAGCGGGGGTGCACCCGGGAGAAGAAGCGCGGCAGCAGCCCGTCGCGGCTCATGGCGAAGAACACCCGGGTCTGGCCCAGCAGCAGGATCATGCAGACCGTGGTGAGCCCGATGGCCGCGCCGAAGCTGATCAGGCCCGCCCAGAAGGGGTGCCCGGTGGCCTTGAAGGCGTCGGCGAGCGGGGCCTGGACCGACAGGCGGCTGTACTTCTCCATGCCGGTGACGACCACGGACACGGCCACGTACAGCACCGTGCAGATCGCCAGCGAGCCGAGGATGCCGCGCGGGACGTCCCGCTGCGGGTTCCTGGTCTCCTCGGCGGCGGTCGCCACGATGTCGAAGCCGATGTACGCGAAGAAGACCACGGCGGCGGCCGTGAAGATGCCCATCACGCCGAAGTTGGTCGGGGTGTAGCCGAAGATCACCTGGATCAGGGGCGCCTTGAGATTCGATCCGCCGCCCGTGGCGGGGACGGCCGGCGGGATGAAGGGCGAGTAGTTGCTCGAGTTGATGAAGAAGGCTCCGACGACGATGACGATGAGCACCACCGCCACCTTGACCGCCACGATGACCGAGGTGACGCGGGCGGACAGTTTCGCCCCGCCGATCAGGATGGCGGTCAGCACCAGGACCAGCAGAAAGGCGAGCAGGTCGAAGTGGGTCTCGTTGGTGGTGCTGCCGGCCAGCGCGGTCGGCAGATGCCAGCCCGCGTTGTCCATCAGCGAGCGGATGTAGCCGGACCAGCCGACCGACACCACCGCGCAGCCGAGGGCGAGTTCGAGGATCAGGTCCCAGCCGATGATCCAGGCGGGCAGCTCGCCGAGCGTGGCGAAGGAGAAGGTGTACGCGGACCCGGCCACCGGGACCGTGGAGGCGAACTCGGCGTAGCAGAGGGCGGCGAGCGCGCACACGATGCCGGAGACGACGAAGGCGATGGCGACGGACGGCCCGGCGTTGTTCCTGGCGACCTGGCCGGTGAGGACGAAGATGCCGGTGCCGATGACAACTCCGACGCCGAAGACGGTGAGGTCGAGGGCGGACAGCGACTTCTTGAGCGCGTGCTCGGGCTCTTCGGTGTCCCGGATGGACTGTTCGACGGACTTGGTACGGAAAAAGCTGTGCCTGCCGTCTTCCGGGATCTTGGGTGTTCTGACGTCCACCGGCGCACCTCCGCAGCTTGCCCCCGCATCACAGCACTCGGGAATGCGTGTCACCGGACTCGGCGCGCCTACACCTGTACGAAGGCCGGGTGGATCACCCGTAAAGGTGATCCACCCGGCCCTGGAGCGGAGCCTTACTCGCCGGCCACCTGCGCGGGCTCGTCCTCGTAACGCCCGTCCAGCCGGGAGACGAGGCCGGTGACCTGCCGGGCGATGTCCGGGGCGGTGAGCCCGATCTCGGCCATGACCTCCTTGCGGGAGGCGTGGTCGAGGAACTGCTGCGGGATGCCGAAGTCGCGCAGGGGGACGTCCACGCCCGCGTCGCGCAGCGCCTGCGAGATCGCTGAGCCGACGCCGCCGGCGCGGCCGTTGTCCTCGACGGTGACGACGACCCGGTGGCGGGCGGCCAGGCCCGGCAGGGCCTCGTCGACCGGCTTGACCCAGCGGGGGTCGACGACGGTGGTGGTGATGCCCTGGGCGTCCAGCAGGCCGGCGATCTCCAGGCACATGGGCGCCAGCGCGCCGACCGAGACCAGCAGCACGTCGGGGTGCTCGGCGCCGGCCTCGCGCAGCACGTCCATGCCGCCGACCGTGCCGACCGCCTTGACGGCCGGGCCGACCGCGCCCTTGGAGTAGCGGACCACGGTGGGGGCGTCGTCGACGTGGACGGCCTCGCGGAGCTGGGCACGTACCTGGTCGGCGTCGCGCGGGGCGGCGATCCGCAGGCCGGGGACGACCTGGAGGATCGACATGTCCCACATGCCGTTGTGCGAGGCGCCGTCGGTGCCGGTGACGCCGGCCCGGTCCAGGACGAAGGTCACCCCGCACTTGTGCAGGGCGACGTCCATCAGGACCTGGTCGAAGGCGCGGTTCAGGAAGGTCGCGTAGACGGCGACGACGGGGTGCAGCCCGCCGGTGGCCAGGCCGGCCGCCGAGGTGGCGGCGTGCTGCTCTGCGATGCCGACGTCGTAGACCCGGTCCGGGAAGGCCTTGGCGAACTTGTCGAGGCCGACCGGCTGGAGCATCGCGGCGGTGATCGCCACGATGTCCTTGCGCTCCTTGCCGAGCTTGACCATCTCCTCGCCGAAGACCGAGGTCCAGTCGGCGCCGCCGGCCGAGATCGGCAGGCCGGTGTCGGGGTGGATCGGGCCGATGCCGTGGAAGCGGTCGGCCTCGTCCTGCTCGGCCGGGCTGTAGCCGCGGCCCTTCTCGGTGAGGCAGTGCACGATCACCGGGCCGCCGAAGCGCTTGGCCCGCGTCAGCGCGGACTCCAGGGCCTCGATGTCATGGCCGTCGATCGGGCCGACGTACTTCAGGCCGAGGTCCTCGAACATGCCCTGGGGGGCGATGAAGTCCTTCAGGCCCTTCTTGGCGCCGTGCAGCGTCTCGTACAGCGGCCTGCCGATGAGCGGGGTGCGCTCCAGCAGCTCCTTGGTGCGGGACAGGAACTGCTCGTAGCCGTCAGTGACGCGCAGGGTGGCCAGGTGATCGGCGAGGCCGCCGATGGTAGGTGCGTACGACCGCTCGTTGTCGTTGACGACGATGACCAGCGGACGGTCCTTGGCGGCGGCGATGTTGTTGAGCGCCTCCCAGGCCATGCCGCCGGTGAGAGCGCCGTCACCGATGACGGCGACGACGTGGTCGCGCCTGCCGAGCAGTTGGTTGGCCTTGGCGAAGCCGTCGGCCCAGCCGAGGACGGTGGAGGCGTGGCTGTTCTCGATGATGTCGTGCTCGGACTCGGCGCGGGAGGGGTAGCCGGACAGGCCGCCCTTGCCCTTGAGCCGGGAGAAGTCCTGACGACCGGTGAGCAGCTTGTGCACGTAGCTCTGGTGCCCTGTGTCGAACAGCACCTTGTCCTTGGGCGAGTCGAAGACCCGGTGCATGGCGATGGTGAGCTCGACCACACCGAGGTTGGGGCCCAAGTGGCCGCCGGTCTTGGAGACCGCGTCGACGAGGAAGGTACGGATCTCGCCCGCCAGCTCCACCAGCTGCTCCTGGCTGAGCCGGTCGAGGTCGCGCGGTCCCTGGATGCGGGTCAGCAGCGCCACCCGTGCCTCCTTGTTGCTGTCGCTTACCGGTTTCCCGAATGCCCGAGTCTATGTGTTGGCCTTTCGGCCCCCGCACACACCCGTGCCCGGCACCGGGAACGATCATCCCCGGTGCCGGGCACATCACACCACTGTTGTCTCGGCGACGGCCACGACTAGCCGCGGCCGGACGTCTTCTGACTCTTACGGGAGACGGAGTCGATGACCACGGCGGCGAGGAGCACGGCGCCGGTGATCATGTACTGGAGCGAGGTGTTCATGTTGAGCAGGTCCAGGCCGGTCTGGATGGACTGGATGACCAGCATGCCCAGCAGCGCGGACCACACGTTGCCCCGGCCACCGAAGAGGCTGGTGCCACCGATGACCGCGGCCGCGATGGCCAGCATCAGGACGTTGCCGCCGCCCGCGCCGAGCGTCGCGGTGTAGGTCTGGGCGGCGAAGAACAGGCCGCCGAGCGCCGCGAAGCCGCCGGAGATGGCGAACACCGAGATGCGGACCACGGCGACGTTGATACCGGCCCGGCGGGCGGCCTCGATGCTGCCGCCGACCGCGAAGATCTTGCGGCCGTACGAGGTGCGCCTCAGGATGAAGTCGGTGATCACCAGCGCCGCGAGGAAGATCACCAGGGCGTTGGACACGCCGGTCGCCTGGTTCAGGACGTACGCGGCGACGAAGGAGACCACGGCCAGCGCGCCGACCCGCAGCGCGATTTCGCTGGTCGGACGGAACGGGACACCGGCCTTGCGGCGGCGGCTCTGCTCGATCAGCGAACCGGCCAGCATGGTGAGCGTGCCGAGACCGGCCAGCAGGTAGGCGCCGATGACGGCCTGGTCCATGAAGAAGGAGCGCTGGCCGAGGAGGTGCAGCAGGCCCTTGTCCTCGATGGAGAGGCTGCCGCTGTCGCCGAGCAGCCACAGCATCAGGCCGTTCCAGCCGAGGAAGCCGGCGAGGGTGACCACGAAGGCCGGTACGCCGATCCTGGCGAAGAACCAGCCCTGGACAGCGCCGATGACGACGCCGGTCAGGATGGCCAGCAGGACGGACAGCCATGGATTGACGCCGTGGGTGGTCGCCAGGACGGCGAAGACGGCGGCCGACAGACCGCTGACCGAGCCGACCGAGAGGTCGATCTCGCCGAGCAGCAGTACGAAGACCAGGCCGATGGCGAGCATGCCAGTGGCGGCCAGGAAGTAGCTGATGTTGGCGAGGTTGGTGGAGCTGAGGAAGAGGCTGTCCTGGGTCTGGAAGACGGTCCAGATGACGGCCAGGCCGATGATGACGGGCAGCGAGCCCAGCTCACCGCCGCGCACCTTGCGCTTGAACTCGGTGAGGTAGCCCTTGAAGCCCTCGTCGCGGACCAGCAGACGCGGGTCGACGACGGCCACCGGCGCCGCGGTGGGGTCCTCGGGAGGCGCCGTTTCCTGCGGCTTCACTGTCTTGGACGTGTCGCTCACTTTGCCGCCTCCGTGCTGCGTCGCCCCTGACGACGGGTCACGGCGTTGTCCGTGGCACCGGTGATCGCGGCGATGATCTCTTCGTGACTGGTGTCCTTCACCGGGAAGGAGCCGTTGTTCTTACCCAGGCGCAGGACGTGGACGGTGTCGGCGACCGCCTTGACGTCGGCCATGTTGTGGCTGATGAGGATGACGCCGAGGCCGCGCTCTCGCAGCCGCTCGACCAGGTCGAGGACCTGCGCGGTCTGCTCGACACCGAGGGCCGCGGTGGGCTCGTCGAGGATGACGACCTTGGGCTCGCCGATCAGGGCGCGGGCGATCGCGACGACCTGGCGCTGTCCACCGGACAGGCTGGCGATCGGGATCCGAACGCTCGGAATGCGGATCGACAGGGTGTTGAGGAGCTCGCGCGAGCGCTGCTCCATCGTCACCTCGTCGAGTACGCCGCCACGCCTCAGTTCACGGCCGAGGTAGAGGTTGCCGACAACGTCGAGGTTGTCGCACAGGGCGAGGTCCTGGTAGACGGTGGCGACACCCAGTCCCTGGGCGTCGTTCGGCCGGTTGATGCTGACCGGCGCGCCCTCCCACTCGATGGTGCCCTCGTCGATCGGGTGCACACCGGCGATCGTCTTGACCAGGGTGGACTTTCCTGCGCCGTTGTCGCCGACCAGCGCGACGACCTCTCCGGCGTGGACCTCCAGATCGACATCGGTGAGTGCCTGAACCGCACCGAATCGCTTGGAGACTCCGCGCAACGCCAGCACGGGCGTAGCGGACACGTGAACCATCTCCTTCGCCGCCTGACCGGCGGGGATGCCGCGCAATTGGGCGCGCGGAGGATTGTGCCAAAAGCACGGTTTACAAGATGAACATGCGCGAATCCGCTGCCAATTGGCAACGGTTCCGCCGGTCACGGTTCCATCCGATGCCCGCCCCGGCAGCGGGGTGTGGAGTGGGGCGGGCATCGGACGGGCTTCGCGTGGCCGTCAGGCCCTTACTTGATGCCGGCCGCGGTGCAGTACTTCGCGAACTCGGCGGTGCAGATCTGCGCGACGGTGTAGAGCTTGTCGGCGACCACCGTGTCCTTGATGTTCGCCTTGGTCACCGAGACCGGGGTCAGCAGCGACGAGGGGACCTTGTCACCCGAGGCGCTGGTGAGGGTGGTGGTGACCGTGGACGTGATGCTCGTGCCGTTGAGCAGGTCGACAGCGAGCGTGGCGGCCGTGTCGGCCTCCGGCTTGTAGGCCTTGTAGACCGTGCTGGACTGGGTGCCGGCGAGGATCCGCTGCACACCCGCGAGCTCGGCGTCCTGACCGGTCAGCGGGATGCCGCTGATGCCGGCGCCCTTGAGGGCGGTGGCGATACCGCCGGCCATGCCGTCGTTGGCGGAGTAGACGCCCGCGATGTTCTTGGCGCCGAGCTGGGTGATCGCCGCCGTCACCTTCTGGTTGGCGACGGTGTCCTTCCACAGACCGCTCTGCTCGTAGGCGATGTCGACCTTGCCGTCGAGGGCCTTGTGGGCACCGGCCTTGAACTGCGCGGCGTTCGGGTCCGCGTCGTCACCGTTGATCATGACGATCTTCGAGGACGGCTTGGCCTTGGAGCCGAGGGCGGTCAGCAGGGCCTGGCCCTGGAGCTCACCGACCTTCTCGTTGTCGTACGACACGTACGCGTCGACCGGGCCCTGGGCGAGGCGGTCGTACGCGACGACCTTGATGCCCTTGTCCTTGGCCGCCTGCACGGAGGACTTGATGGCCGCGGAGTCGAACGCGTCGACGATGAGGACCTTGACACCCTTCGTGATCATGCTGCTGACCTGCTGAGCCTGCGTGGTCGCGGAACCCGCGGCGTTGGCGTACTCGACGGAACAGTCCGAGCACAGCTCCTTGATCTTCGCCTCGATCAGCGGCTTGTCGAACTGCTCGTACCGCGTGGTGGCGTTCTCGGGGAGCAGCAGACCGATGCTCTTGTTCGAGCTGCTGCTCTTGCTCGAGCTGCTGCTGCTGTTCGAGCTGCTGCTACCGGCCTTGCCGCAGGCGGCCACCGAAAGGGCCATCGAGACCGCGGCGGTGCCGATCACAACTCGACGCATTATTGCGTTCATTTGGGGTTGCCTCCCTGACAGGGCCGCAACGCTGCGGCCGAGGTGAACGTGAGTCAACTCGGCCGCAGCTTTGTCGTCAAGAAGTAAATCCTTAACGAGATGGCAACGGTGCGTTTCGTTATCTAGATGAACGCAGCGTCACCCTGTGAATACGGGGGCTACTTCGGGGACAGTGCCATCCAAAAGGTGCGAGTCACCCACCTCGCTCAGGGCCAGTGCGAGCGCGCCCAGCACCTCCGCGCGGGCCCCCAGGGAGCCCGGGACGATCGAGAGCTGGCGGGCGGCGCTGGGGATGGCGTAGCGGGCCACGGACTCCCGGATCGGGGAAAGCACCAGCTCACCGGCCTCCGCGAGGTCGCCGCCGAGGACGATGCGGCTGGGGTTGAGGAGATTGCAGAGGCTGGCGACGCCCATGCCGATGTGCCGGCCGACGTCGGCGACCACCCGGCGGCAGCCCGGATCGCCCTCGCGGGCCAGCTGAACCATGCGAGGCGTGGTGAGATCGGGGCCATGACTGCCACGCAGCAGGTCCAGCACGTAGCGGGCGGCGGTGAAGGTCTCCAGACAGCCCCGGTTGCCACAGCGACAGACCGGACCGGCCTCGTCCAGGGTGATGTGGCCGATCTCGCCGGCCGTGCCACCGGGGCCGCGGTAGATCCGGCCCTCTATCACCAGCCCCGCGCCGACACCGCTGGCGACCTTTATGTACGCAAGGTCCTTGACGCCGCGGCCGCCGCCCCAGACCAGCTCGCCCAGCGCCCCGAGATTGGCGTCGTTGTCCACCTGGACCGGCATCCGCAGGCGTTCCGCGAGTTCCTGGCGCGGGTTGATGCCGCTCCAGCCCGGCAGGATCGCGGTCGACCCGAGGGCGCCGGTCTCCACGTCGATCGGGCCGGGAACGCCGAGGCCGACGCCCAGCACCTTGCCGGGGTCGACGCCGGTGGCCTCGATCAGCTGGCCGACCAGCTCTTCCGCCCGGTCGAAGCCCTGCGAGGCCGAGGCGTCCACGTCGATCGGCTCGGACTGCTCGGCCAGCACCTGGTGGGCCAGATTGCCGACCGCGACCCGCAGATGCGAGTGGCCGAAATCAACCCCCACCACGATCCCGGCGTCCCCGGACAGCGCCACACTGCGGGCCCGGCGGCCGCCGGAGGAGGTCGGGGTGACCTCGACCGTGCCGTTGTCCCGCAGCTCACGAACGATGTTGGAGACCGTGGCCGCCGACAGTCCGGTACCCCGGGCGATCTCCGCCTGGGTGAGCGAACCGGCCAGCCGTACGGCCCGGACCACCCTCTCCAGATTGGCCCGGTGCAGCGATGACTGCGATCCCGGAGTCTCCACGACCAACCACTCCTGCCGGTACATGGCGGCGGAGTCGCACCGATGAGACCCCGTCGTCTACAACATGTGAACTCTAAGCTGAGCGTTTGGGCTTGTGTTCCGTCAAGGGGCAGAACCACACCGTTATGGGAATAGGCCCAAAACGCGCAGGCGGCCCCGTGGTGTCACGGAGCCGCCGGACAGGTGTACGTTCGGTTATTACTTGAGGGCACCGGCGGTCAGACCGGCCTGTACCTGCCTCTGGAACACTGCGTAGACGACGAGTACCGGAAGCATCGCGATCGTCAGTCCGGCGAAGAGTCCGGACCAGTCGCCCTTGTAGCCCTGCTGCACTGCGAGGTCGGCCAGGCCCTGGGTGAGGACCCACTGCTTGGTCTCGCCCTGGTTCAGCACCAGCGGCAGCAGGTACTGGTTCCACTGGCCCAGGATGTTGAAGATCCCGACGCTGATCAGGCCCGGCTTGGCCATAGGTAGCATGACCTGGAAGAACGCCCGGCTGTGCGAGGCCCCGTCGATCAGCGCCGCCTCCGCCACCGAGGTCGGCAGCGTTCTGAAGAAGGCCGTCATGAAGAAGACGGTGAAGGGTAGCGAGTAGGCGATGTAGACCAGGACCAGCCCCGGGACCGTGTTCAGAAGCTGCATGTTCCTCAGGACGAAGAACAGCGGCACCAGCACCATGATCACCGGGAAGGCCATGCCGCCGACGAAGAGGAAGTAGACGAAGCGGTTGCCGGGGAACTCGAAACGAGCCAGCACATAGGCCGCCATCGACCCGAGGACCATCGTGCCGACGGTGGAGAAGCCGACCACCACGAAGGTGTTGAGGAAGTACTGCCCGATGTTGGCCTTGGTCCAGGCTCGCGCCCAGTTCTCGAAGTGCAGGTTGGTCGGCAGCGACCACGGCGAGCCGAGGATCTGCGAGTCGGTCTTGAAGGAGCTCCACACCGCCCACAGCAGCGGCACGCCCACCATCAGCGCCCAGAGGATCAGGAAGGCGTGCGAGAAGACGTTCAGCACCCCGCCCTCGCTGGCGCGCCAGCGCCGCTTCGTACGCGTCGCCTGCCGCTGCCCGGCGGCCGCCTTCTCCACCCGTACGGTGTCCGTCGTCATCGCAGGCTCCCTAGAACTCGACCCGCTCGCGCCGCGAGAACCGCAGCGTGAGGACGGCGAACACCATCGTGACGATCAGCATCGCGATACCCATCGCAGCCGCGAGGCCGTATTGGCTGCTTTCCCGGAACGCTGTCTTCCACAGCAGCAGCGGCACCACCTGGGTGGCGTCGTCGGGGCCGCCGTTCTGCACGGACATGATCTGGACGTACGCGAAGGCGTCCATGCAGATGATGCCCATGTAGACCCAGCCGGTCTGGACCGTGTCCCACAGCAGCGGGAGCGTGATCCGGAAGAAGGTCGCGCCCCGGGTCGCGCCGTCCAGCAGCGCGGCCTCGTAGATGTCACTCGGGATGGAGGACATGCCGGCCGAGAAGAGCACCACGTAGAAGCCGACGCTGCACCACACCATGACGGCCATGATGCAGATGAGCGCCAGGTTCGGGTCGCCGAGCCAGGACTGCTGGAGCGAGCCCAGCCCGATGGCTCCCAGGAGTGAGTTGAGGAGGCCGTCGGACGGGTCGGGATTGTAGATCTGCTGCCACAGGACCGCGACGATCGTGATCGACAGCACCTGCGGGAAGAAGTAGACGACCTTGTACAGGCCCGCGCCTCTGACGCCCGTGACGGCCGCCGCGCCCTTTCTGCGGCGGCCGCCCACATTGAGCATGAAGGCGAAGAACAAGCCCAGTCCCAGCGTCACGACCGGCACCACGAGGAGAATGATGACGTTGTGCCAGAGCGCCTGCCAGAACAGGTCGTTGTGCACCAGCTTGTCGTAGTTCTCCAGACCGATGAAGTTCATGTCGGGAGTCAGGCCGCTCCAGTCCGTCATCGAGATCTGGAACGCCTGGATGAACGGCGAGATCACGAAGACGGCGTACATCGCAAGTGGAGCTGCCAGGAACCCGATGATGAACCGGTACTTGCCGTGCCGCATCGCGCCGTCCCGTCAGGAGTGCTTGAACTTCTTGATCGACGAGTCCTTCTTGGTGTCGTCAGCGCCCTTCTGCGCACGCTTGATCCACTCGGCGGAGGTGATCTTGCCGGTGAGGAGCTGGCCGGTCGCTCCGCCGATCGTTTCGTTGCTCAGCGTCGGATACCAGTCCTGCAGCCGGGGATTCACCACATCGGAGCCGGCCGCCTTCAGCGCGGCGCTCGCCGAGGTCAGGCCCGGGGTCAGGCTCAGCCCCTCTTCGGCGCCCGCGTAGCAGGTCAGGGACTTCAGCGACTTGGTGAAGGCCTGGGCGTGCTTCTTGCTGAGCATGATGCGCAGCAGCTCCATGCCTCCCTCGGGGTTCTTGCCGCTCTTGGCGACGATGAAGGGCTCACCGGCGGCCGCGCGGACCGTGCCGAAGGGAAGCTTGTCGCTGCTTCCGGTGCCGATGGTGCCGCCGACGCCCAGCTTGAAGTCGGCCGGCATGGTGGGGGCGGCCTCGTTCTCCACCCAGGAGCCGTTGGGGATGAAGGCGGCCTTGCCCTTGGTCCAGGCGGTCTGCGCCTGGATGTGGGTCATGCCCTCGGAGCCCTTGAGGAAGTAGCCCTTGGCGGCCAGCTCCTCGTAGTACGCGGCAACCTGCTTGACGGAGTCGGTCTGCCAGGCGCCGTCCTCCAGGTTGTCGATGGCGATGATGGCTTCCTTGCCGCCGACCTTGGCGATCTGCGCGAAGAAGTCGAAGTGCACGTAGTACGGGTATTTGCCCGGGTACGTGAAGGGGGCGATGCCCGCCGCCTTGATCGTGGCGGCCAGCTTGATCATGTCGTCGAAGGTCTGGGGGTATGCCCAGCCCTTGTCGCCGAGCAGCTTCTGGCTGTACCAGGTGCCGTACACGGTGAAGGCGTAGTTGAGGGCGTAGACCGCGCTGGTGCCGTACTGGCCCTGCTCGATGGTGCCGGCGACGAGGATGTCGCGGACCTTCTTCGCCGGGTCGTCGATGGTCGCCGCGTCCAGCAGCGGGGTGAGGTCGGCGAGTTGGCCCTGCGAGGCGAGGGACGCGGTGTCGAGGTTGTCGGCGCCGGAGTTGTCCATGACGTCTGGCGGGGTGCCGCCGGCGAAACGGGGCTGCAGTTTGGGGCCGAGGGACTGGGTGCCGGTGTGCTTGACGGTGACGCCGTACGTTGCCTTGTAGTCCTTCTCGGCGTTCTTGACGTAGTCGTCGCCGAAGCCGCCCTTGAAGATGAACGCCTCAAGTGCGACGCCCTTCTTCACCCCCAGGGGGTTCGTGGCGGATGTCTTCCCCGCCGGGGCGGTGGAGTTGTGGCTGCTCCCACCCGAGGTGGCGCACGCGCTCAGCAACGCTGCGGAAGGGGCTGCCACCAGGCCGACGGCCATGGCTCGCTTGATCAGATCGCGGCGGTTGATGTCGGATCCCATACTCAAGTCCTCGCCTTCTCCAGGACCAAGCGGTGAAGGGAAGACTGTTGTGAGCGGGCCACACACCCGCCGCTCCCCCCGCCCGGACACAGAAAGGTATAGTCCACTATGTGAGATGTGGGCAAGGTCATACACACGTTTGGCGGACAGATTTCCCTAGTTGAGACCTCCCCGAAACGGGAGCGGGCCCGCACCCCCGGTGAGGGGATACGGGCCCGGTCGGCGCGCCGAGGCGTTTACTTGCGGATCAGCGAGCGCAGCACGTACTGCAGGATTCCGCCGTTGCGGTAGTAGTCCGCCTCACCGGGGGTGTCGATGCGCACCTTGGCGTCGAACTCGACGTCGCCGGCCTTGACCTTGACGGTCTCGGGGATGCCGCCGTCGTTCAGGGCGGTGACGCCGGTGAAGGAGAAGGTCTCCTCGCCGGTCAGGCCCAGGGTCTCGGCGGAGGCGCCCTCCGGGAACTGCAGGGGCAGGACGCCCATGCCGATGAGGTTCGAACGGTGGATGCGCTCGTACGACTCGGCGATGACGGCCTTGACGCCCAGCAGCGAGGTGCCCTTGGCCGCCCAGTCGCGGGACGAGCCGGAGCCGTACTCCTTGCCGGCCAGGATGACCAGCGGGATGCCGGCGGCCTGGTAGTTCTGCGAGGCGTCGTAGATGAAGGAGACCGGGCCACCCTCGACGGTGAAGTCGCGGGTGTAGCCGCCCTCGGTACCCGGCGCGACCTGGTTGCGCAGCCGGATGTTGGCGAAGGTGCCGCGGATCATGACCTCGTGGTTGCCGCGGCGGGAGCCGTACGAGTTGAAGTCGCGCCGCTCGACGCCGTGCTCGGTGAGGTACTTGCCGGCCGGGGTGTCGGCCTTGATGGCGCCGGCCGGGGAGATGTGGTCGGTGGTGACCGAGTCGCCCAGCTTGGCCAGCACGCGGGCACCGGTGATGTCGGTGACCGGGGACGGCTCCAGCGCCATGCCGTCGAAGTAGGGGGGCTTGCGGACGTAGGTGGACTGGGCGTCCCACTCGAAGGTGTCGCCGGTCGGGATCGGCAGCGACTGCCACTGCGCGTCGCCCGCGAAGACGTCCTGGTAGGACTTGTTGAACATGTCCTCGCCGATGGCGTTGGCCACGACGTCGTTGACCTCGGCCTCGGTCGGCCAGATGTCCTGGAGGTAGACCGGCTTGCCGTCCTGGTCGGTGCCCAGCGCGTCCTTGGTGATGTCCACCTTCATCGAGCCCGCGATGGCGTACGCGACGACCAGCGGGGGCGACGCCAGGTAGTTCATCTTGACGTCCGGGTTGATCCGGCCCTCGAAGTTCCGATTGCCGGACAGGACCGCGGCGACCGCGAGGTCGTGGTCGTTGACCGCCTTGGAGACCTCTTCGGGCAGCGGGCCGGAGTTGCCGATGCAGGTTGTGCAGCCGTAGCCGACCAGGTTGAAGCCGACCTTGTCGAGGTACGGGGTCAGGCCCGCCTTGTCGAAGTAGTCGGTGACGACCTTGGAACCCGGGGCCAGGGTGGTCTTGACCCACGGCTTGCGGGTCAGGCCCTTCTCGACCGCCTTCTTGGCGACGAGGGCGGCCGCCACCATGACGTACGGGTTCGAGGTGTTGGTGCAGGAGGTGATCGCGGCGACGGTGACGGCGCCGTGGTCGATCTCGTACGTCGAGCCGTCGGGGGCCGTGACGAGGGTCGGGCGGGTCGGCACGCCGTTGGTGGCGGCCGGGGCGTCGGAGGCCGGGAAGGACTCCTTGCCGGCCTCGTCGGCGGTGTCCACGTAGTTGCGCACGTCGCTCTTGAACTGCTCGGCGGCGTTGGCCAGGACGATACGGTCCTGCGGGCGCTTCGGGCCGGCGATGGAGGGGACGACCGTGGAGAGGTCGAGCTCCAGCTTCTCGGAGAAGTCCGGCTCGGCGGCCGGGTCCAGCCAGAGGCCCTGCTCCTTGGCGTACGCCTCGACGAGCGCGAGCTGCTGCTCGGGACGGCCGGTGAGCTTCAGGTACTTGATCGTCTCGGCGTCGATCGGGAAGATCGCGGCGGTCGAGCCGAACTCCGGCGACATGTTGCCGATGGTGGCGCGGTTGGCCAGCGAGGTGGCGGAGACGCCCTCACCGTAGAACTCGACGAACTTGCCGACGACGCCGTGCTTGCGCAGCATCTCGGTGATCGTGAGGACCAGGTCGGTCGCGGTGGTGCCGGTCGGCAGCTCGCCGGTCAGCTTGAAGCCGACCACGCGCGGGATCAGCATGGAGACCGGCTGGCCGAGCAGAGCGGACTCCGCCTCGATGCCGCCGACGCCCCAGCCCAGCACGCCCAGGCCGTTGACCATCGTGGTGTGCGAGTCGGTGCCGACCAGGGTGTCGGGGTACGCCTGGCCGTTGCGGACCATGACGGTGCGGGCCAGGTGCTCGATGTTGACCTGGTGGACGATGCCGGTGCCCGGCGGGACGACCTTGAACTCGTCGAACGCCGTCTGGCCCCAGCGCAGGAACTGGTAGCGCTCCTTGTTGCGGCTGTACTCCAGCTCCACGTTCTGCGCGAAGGCGTCCGGCGTGCCGAAGCGGTCGGCGATGACCGAGTGGTCGATGACCAGCTCGGCGGGGGCCAGCGGGTTGATGCGCGACGGGTCGCCGCCCAGGTCCTTGACGGCCTCACGCATGGTGGCGAGGTCCACGACACAGGGCACACCCGTGAAGTCCTGCATGATCACGCGGGCCGGCGTGAACTGGATCTCCTGGCTCGGCTGCGCCTGGGAGTCCCAGCCACCGATCGCCCGGATGTGGTCGGCGGTGATGTTCGCGCCGTCCTCGGTGCGGAGCAGGTTCTCCAGCAGCACCTTCAGGCTGTAAGGGAGGCGCTCGGAGCCCTCGACCTTGTCCAGCTTGAAGATCTCGTACGACTCGTCGCCCACCTGCAGCGTGCTGCGGGCGTCGAAGCTGTTCGCCGACACGACAGTCTCCTTCATTGCATGAATTCGCGCGTACCACCGCATGCTGCCGCTTCGGCCGCGTGGCCGGTCCGCTGAGGTAAGGATTAGCTAGGTGGCCCTTACCTCGGGCGGCAGCGGTACGCCTCGGCAGATATCTCGATGTCGAGATAACTCTAGTACATGACCGCTGCGAGGTCATGTCCTGGGGCCGTTGACCTCTCGCATCGAAGGTTGAGCATTGTCATTGTCATGCCGGTCGTGTGACGGGCCACCTGGTGGTTGCACCCCAGAGGTCTACGGCACCGCAGGTGTTAGCTCGATGCGGCAGAGCCGGTGTCGCCTGCCCACTCGGATTCGGCGGCCAGGACCTTGGCGCGCACATCCGCCGGGAAGACGCCGTCGAAGGTGGCGGGCGGAACGCGTCCGCTTCCCACTGCCGGGAGCAGGGCGTCGTGTACGACGACGGCTCCCCAGCCGTTGTGCAGTTCCTCCTCGAGGAAGCACGGGTACCACGGCATGATCGGCCCGTGCCACAGCTCTTGGCGGAGCGACGGATGCACCCTGGTGGCCAGCGCCCACAGGAGATCCGAGTCGTTCGACGGATCCACGTCGTCGTCGAGGACGTAGACGACCGGGGAGAGTCGGCCAACCCGGGTGCCGTTCAGTACCTCACCGATGCGGTGCACGAATCGCGCGGTGTCCATCCCCGGCAACAGATCGCGCCAGTTCTGCGGGACCGTGATCACCGTCCAGAAGCAGGCGGCGCCGAGCGGTAGCCAGGCAGTCGTGATGGGCAGTCCCGCCTCCTGCAGGACCGCGACGACCTCTGCGGAGATACCCGCAGCCGGTGCAACGTGTGAGTCGTCGACAGGCCGTCCGGCGGCGGCCAGCGGCCAGATGGGGTCGTCTCGGTACGTGATCGCTTCGATGCTGAAGAGCGGCTGCGGCGACGTCTCGGGCAGTGCCCAGCCGTGGAACTCCGCGAACGGGCCCTCCACGGCATCACGCGTTGCGGACAGGTGCCCCTCGATAACGACCTCGGCGGAGGCCGGCACCTCCAGATCCCGGTCCTTCAGACCAAGGTCCATGACAGCTGCCCCCTCTCCGATCGTGCGGACCGCATGGCTACAACATCGCCTTCTGGGGTTGCGTGGGCACCACGATGACCGTGGTGGTGCCGGCGGTCAGGGCCGCCTTGAACTCCCGCTCCAGGTCCTGAGTGGTCTCCACGTCGACCGTACGGCATCCGAAGCCGCGGGCCACGGAGGCGATGTCGAGCCCCGGCAGGTCGAGCCCCGGAACGCCCGGGGTCTCCTCCAGCACCGCAAACGACTTGAGGATGGAGTACTCGTAGTTGCGCATGACCACATACACGACCGGGAGGCTGTGCTGCGCCGCCGTCCAGATGGCCTGCACGGAGTACTGGAAGGAACCGTCGCCGATCAAGCCGACCACCGGCCGCTGGACGCCCCGGTCCCGGTCGCCGAGCGCGACGCCCACCGCGGCAGGGGTGCCCCAGCCGATCCCGCCGCTGGCCGTGGCGAAGAACGATCCGGTCCTGACCGTCGGAAGCCACTCGACCTGCTGCGCCATCGTGGAGGTCGATTCGTTGACGATGACCGCGTCGGGCGGCCGAACTTTGCTCAGGGTGGCATAGACCTCCGGTGGGGTGAGCGGGCTGTTCGGCGCCTGTGGCAGCTCACGGGGCCGCGCCATCGGCTCCGGAGCGGTCCGTGTGGATCCCTCTGTGACCATGTCCAGGAGCAGCTCGATCGCCGTGGTGGGATCGCCCAGGAGGCTGTCGCCCACACGCGCCGCCGCGGCAACCCCCGGATTGCCGGTGATCTGCAGGAGCTCCGTGCCCTCGGGGAGGTAGTCGCCGGGCACGTAGGGGTAGTACCGGAACACCTCCGCGCCGATCACGACCACCAGGTCGTGTCCGGTCAGCCGGTCGCTGATGGTCTTCACCGACATGCCGAGCGGGCCGCGGAAGAGGGGGTGGTTCTCGGGGAAGGAGGCGCGGTCCAGCAGCGGGGCGCCGTAGACGGAGGCGCGCAGCTTCTCCGCCAGGGCGACGGCCGCGTCCCATCCGCCGCTGCGGTCGACCTCCGGCCCGAAGACCAGCGCGGGACGAAGGCTGGCTGAGATGCGGTCGGCGAAGCCGCGCAGCCGTTCCGTGTCGGGGACGACGCGGTCACTCACCGTCCGCACTCGGGCAAAACCGGACAGGGGCCGCTTCCAGTCGTCCATGGGAATCGACAGGTAGACCGGTCCCGCCGGCGGCTGCAACGCCTCCGCGTAAGCCCGCATGAAGGCTTCTGGGACGTCTTCGGCGCGGGCCGGCTCGTAGGACCATTTCACCCACGGCTTCGGCAGTGTGGTGGCCTCACGGTTGCCGAGATACGGCTCCCCGATCACCAGTTCCCGATGTTGCTGTCCCGAGGTGATGATCAGCGGCGTGTTTCCGTGGTAGGCCGCCACCAGGTTGCCCACGGCGTTTCCCAGCCCGGCCGAGGAGTGCACGTTGACCAGTGCGGGGCGGCGGGTGACCTGGGCGAAGGTGTCGGCCATCGCAATGACGGACGCCTCCTGCAGCGCCAGGACGTAGGTGAAGTCCTCTGGGAAATCCTGCAGGAAGGGCTGTTCGGTGGAGCCGGGATTACCGAAAACCGTGGTGAGTTTCAGGGTCCGCAGCAGATCGTAGGTCACGCTACGGACGGTGGATTGCTCCGTCATGGTTGCCATCGACTTTCGTGCTACGGCTGGGCGTCGGATTAGCGGGCCTGCCAGTGGGGTGAGCGCTTCCGGTGAAGGCCCAGTCGCCTTCCTTTGCGTCGTGGGACGCCAGAACCGGTGCGACAATCTGATCCTGCTGGACAAGGGCGTGCTCGTCGCGAAATGTGGTCCGTTCGGTGACGACACGTTTGACGGTGCCACGGCCAGTAGGGCGTTGTGTCCACAGGGGCGGCAGGCTCGATGGCCCGCTTCAGGGCCTGGCCTGTTTCGGTGAGGTGGTGCACCAGAGCGAACCACTCGGCGGGCAAGGGATCGCCGGTGAGCGGCGGACCCGACCGCATACGCGGCGGATCTGGAGTCGGACCTTTACCTTCTGCCGCCATTCGCCATGCATAGTCCATGCTGCGCTCGCGCCACGCCACTACGCGCCAGGCAACCTGGAACGGCACGGGCGTGTGGATCCTGGCCCCGGCTGGTTGGCAGGTGTCAGGTGAGGCGGCGGAGGGCGTCGGGGGTGAGGTCGGCGAGGGTGGGGTAGCCGTCGACGGCCATGAGCAAGTCGGCCTCGGCCAGCAGGGAACGCAGGACGTGGACGACGCCGTCAGCGCCGGCCAGAGTCAGGCCGTAGAGATAGGGGCGGCCGATGCCTACCGCGGTAGCACCCAGGGCGAGGGCCTTGATGATGTCCGCTCCGGTGCGAACGCCGGAGTCGAACAGGACGGGCAGGCAGTCGGCGGCCTCGACCACTTCCGGAAGGGCGTTGAGCGCGGGAAAGCCACCGTTGGCCTGCCGACCGCCGTGGTTGGAGCAGTAGATGCCGTCCACGCCGCCGTCCTTGGCGCGACGGACGTCGTCGGGGTGGCAGATGCCCTTGAGGATCAGCGGCAGGTTGGTGATCGACCGCAGCCAGGACAGGTCGTCCCAGGTGAGGGGGTTGCCAAAGATCTTCGTCCAGTGCATCACTGCCGCAGTCGGGTCGTCTTCGGGGGCCTTGGCGAGCCGGGAGCGGAAGACCGGGTCGCTGGTGTAGTTGGTCAGGCAGTGGCCGCGCAACTGGGGGAAGTTGCTGGCCGTCAGGTCACGGGGCCGCCAGCCGGGGATCCAGGTGTCGAGGGTGACCACGATGCCCTTGAAGCCCGCGGCCTCGGCCCGGTGGACCAGGCTCTCGGCCACCTCCCGGTCGGTGGGGGTGTAGAGCTGGAAGAAGCCGGGCGTGTCGCCGAACTCGGCAGCGACCTGCTCCATCGGATCGACGGTCAAGGTGGAGGCGATCATCGGCACGCCGATGCGGGCGGCAGCGCGGGCAGTGGCGAGGTCACCGTGGCCGTCCTGGGCACACAGACCGAGCACCCCGACCGGGGCCATGAACAGCGGCGTGGGCAGGCGCATCCCGAACAGGTCGACGGACAGGTCACGCTGGGTGGGGCTGACCATCATGCGTGGGACGAGGCCCCACTGCTCGAACGCAGTGACGTTGGCCCGCTGGGTACTCGTTGCCCGCACCGCCGACCACGTAGGAGCGCACAGCGGGCGGCATCGCCGCCTCGCCCAGCGGCTCCAGATCGTCGAAGGTCATGGGCAGGCTTGGCACCACCCCGTGCAGCCCGTCGAAGTAGATCTCGTCGTGGTAGTCGGCGAAAGCCATGATCCGGCCCTCCTTCACGCCCGCCGGGTGCGGGCCCATGAAGTCCACAATGGGAGACTGACCCACGGAAGCCGCCAAACGCAGGATTCTGGCTCATGAGGCCAAACCATGCAGGATGATGCACCGTCGCTGCTGAGAGAGGACGAGCTGGCGCTGATCAGCGCCCTGCAGCTGCGGCCGCGGGCCTCACGGACCGAGCTCAGCCGCGCATCAGGGCGTTGAACTCGCCGTAGGCGATGGCTTCGCCGAAGGAGTCGTACGTCCCGCGCTCCAGCAGCTCGCGGGCGCCGCGCCGGACCAGGGCGTACGCCGACTCGGCGAGGGCGCCGCCGATGCTGATGCGGGCGGGGCCGGCGGCGGCGAGTTCGGGGACGGACGGGGCGCCGGGGCCGGTGAGGATGCCGAGGGGGGCGTCGATGGCGGAGGCGAGTTCGGCGACGAGGGCGGGGTCGGTGACGCCGGGGACGAAGATGCCGGAGGCGCCCGCGGCGAGGTAGGCGGCGGCGCGGTCGAGGGTTTCGGACAGGCCGCCAGCGTTGCGCAGGTAGGTGTCGGTGCGGGCGTGGATGAAGAGCGGCACTCCGGCCTCGTCGGCGGCCTTGCGGGCGGCGGTGATGCGGGCGGACTGCTCGGCGGTGTCGCGGAGGGCGGAACCTTGGGAGTCCTCGATGTTGACGCCGACGGCTCCGGCGGCGAGGACGCCCCGGATGGTCTCGGCGACGCCGTCGGGGTCGTCCGCGTAGCCGCCCTCGATGTCGGCGCTCATCGGGATGTCGACGGCGGCCACGATCCGGGCGAGGGCCCGCAGCACCTCGTCGCGGTCGGCGTGGTTGCCGTCGGCGTGGTTGCCGTCGGCGGCGCCCAGGGCCCAGGCGACGCCGGAGCTGGTGGTGGCGACGGCGGCGGCGCCGGCCTCCTCGATGACACGGGCGCTGGCGGCGTCCCAGGCGTTGGGCAGGACCAGCGGGTGGCCGGGGGTGTGGAGGGAGTGGAAGAGCTCGGCGCGGGACTTGAGGTGGTGGGTCGTCGTCATGGGGCCAGTCCATCAGGCGGTGCGGTGGCTGGTCCGGCGGTTTTCCGACACGTACGTTCCGCCCACCCTGATGTCGGATTCTCGCTAGCCTCGGCAGCCCCCGGGGGCGAATGCTGGAGGACATGCACACCGACTTCGAGCGCTGCGTACGCGCCGTGCAGGCCAAGGACTCCCGATTCGACGGGTGGTTCTTCACGGCTGTCCTGACCACGAGGATCTACTGCCGCCCGGGCTGCCCGGTGGTCCCGCCGAAGCCCGAGAACATGACCTTCTACCCGAGCGCGGCCGCTGCCCAGCAGGCCGGATTCCGGGCCTGCAAGCGCTGCCGGCCCGACGCGAGCCCGGGGTCGCCGCAGTGGAACGAGCGGGCCGACCTGGTGGCCCGGGCGATGCGGCTGATCGCCGACGGGGTGGTGGACCGGGAGGGCGTGCCGGGGCTGGCGGCGCGGCTGGGATACAGCACGCGGCAGATCGAGCGGCAGTTGCTGGCGGAGCTGGGCGCCGGGCCGCTGGCGCTGGCCAGGGCGCAGCGGGCGCAGACGGCGCGGCTGCTGATCGAGACCAGCGGGCTGCCGATGGCGGAGGTGGCCTTCGCGGCCGGGTTCTCCAGCATCCGTACCTTCAACGACACCGTGCGGGAGGTCTTCGCGCTCACGCCGTCGGATCTGCGGTCCCGGGCCCGGCCGGACCAGCAGGCGGCCGGGGCGCTGTCGCTGAGGCTGCCGTACCGGGCGCCGCTCTGCCCGGACAACCTCTTCGGGCATCTGGCGGCGACCGGGGTGCCCGGGGTGGAGGAGTGGCGGGACGGCGCCTACCGCCGCACGCTGCGGCTGCCGCGTGGGCACGGCGTGGTGAGCCTGCGCCCGGCCACGGACCACATCGCGTGCCGGCTGTCGCTGACGGACTGGCGGGACCTGTCGCTGGCGATCAGCCGCTGCCGGTGGCTGCTCGACCTGGACGCGGATCCGGTGGCGGTCGACGAGCTGCTGCGTCGCGACGCGCTGCTCGCCCCGTACGTGGACAAGGCCCCGGGCCGGCGGGTCCCGCGCACCGTGGACGGCGCGGAGTTCGCGGTACGGGTGGTGCTGGGCCAGCAGGTGTCGACGGCGGCGGCGCGCACGCTGGCCAGTCGCCTGGTGGAGGCGCACGGCGAGCCGGTGGCCGACCCGGAGGCCGGGAACGGGGGCGGGCTGACGCGGCTGTTCCCTTCTCCGGAGGCGCTGGCGGCGCTGGACCCGGCCGCGCTGGCGATGCCGCGCACCCGGCGGGCGACGCTGACCGGCCTGGTCGCCGCGCTCGCGGCCGGCGAGGTCGACCTCGGCGTCGGCGC
>NZ_RJVR01000266.1 GCF_003999195.1 Streptomyces soli | reverse complement strand
GGGCGCACCGGGGCGGGCTGGCCGCGCTGAGGGCCGCCGGGGGGCGGACGGTCGCCCCGGACGGGGCGGGGCCGGCGATCGGGCGGGCGGACCTGGTGCTGGACGGCATCGTGGGCATCGGCGGCAAGGGCGGACTGCGCCCGGAGGCGGTGCCCTTGGCGGAGGCGGCGCAGGAGTCGGACGCGATCGTGGTGGCGGTCGACCTGCCGAGCGGGATCGACGCCGACACCGGCGAGGTGCGCGGCGCGGCGGTGCGGGCGGACATGACGGTGACGTTCGGCGCGTACAAGCCGGGGCTGCTCATCGATCCGGCCGCCGAATACGCGGGCGCCCTGAGACTCATCGACATCGGGCTCGGCGCGACGGTCCCGCCGGAGGCGGAGCTGGAGGCGCTGCAACACGCCGACGTGGCCGCGCTGCTGCCACAGCCCACCGGGGAGAGCGACAAGTACCGGCGCGGCGTGATCGGGGTCGTCGCCGGCTCCGAGCGTTATCCCGGCGCCGCCGTGCTGGCGGTCGCGGGCGCGCTGCGGGGCGGCGCCGGGGCCGTACGGTACGTCGGCCTCGGCGCGGAGGCGGTGCTGGCGCGCTTCCCGGAGACGCTGGTGTCGGTCGGGCCGCCGAGGAAGGCCGGGCGGGTCCAGGCCTGGGTCGTCGGCCCGGGGCTGGGCGACGGCGCGGACGCCCGGCAGGCCGTGGACGACGTCCTCGCGTCCGACGTGCCGGTGCTGGTGGACGCGGATGGCCTGCGGTTGCTGGACCGCGATCTCGTACGGTCCCGGGCCGCCGAGACTGTCCTGACCCCGCACGCCGGTGAGGCCGCCGCGCTCCTCGGCGTGTCCCGTGCGGAGGTCGAGGGCGCCCGGCTGTCCTGCGTACGGGCCCTCGCGGAGCGGTTCGGCGCCACGGCGCTACTGAAGGGGTCCACCACGCTGGTCGCCTCGTCCTCCGGCCCGGTGCGGGTGAACCCGACGGGTACGCCCTGGCTGGCCACGGCGGGCAGCGGCGACATCCTGTCCGGGCTCACGGGTTCGTTGCTCGCGGCGGGCCTCGCAGGGCGCGACGCGGCGTCGGTCGGGGCGTATCTGCACGGCCTGGCGGCGCGCATCGCATCCGGCGCGGCGGGTGCGCCGGTCTCGGCGCTGGACGTGGCCTTCGCGGTGCCGGACGCGTGGCGCGACGTGCGGGGCTGAAGGCGGGCGGCCTCTCCCGCGCGGCGCCCTGAGAGAATGATGCCGATGGAAAGTGACAGCGGAAGCACCAGCACCCTGCGCGCGTGGGCAGGCATCGACCTCAACGCCCTCCGGGCGAACGTCGAGGCCCTTCGCGCCCGTGCGCCGCGCGCCGCGCTGATGGCGGTCGTGAAGGCGGACGCGTACGGCCACGGCGCGGTCCCGTGCGCCCGCGCGGCGCTGGAGGCGGGCGCGACGTGGCTGGGCACGGCGACGCCCGACGAGGCGCTGGCGCTGCGGGCGGCCGGGATCACGGCGCCCACGCTGTGCTGGCTGTGGACGCCCGGCGGGCCGTGGAGTGAGGCGATCGAGGCGGACGTTGACGTCTCCGTGAGCGGGATGTGGGCGCTGCGCGCGGTGACCGAGGCGGCCCGCGCGGCGAAGCGCACCGCCCGCGTCCACCTCAAGGCCGACACCGGGCTCGGCCGGAACGGCGCCCAACCCGCCGACTGGCCGGAGTTGACGGCCGCCGCCCGTGCCGCCGAGCGCGAGGGCCTGATCCGCGTCACCGGCATCTGGTCGCACTTGGCCTGCGCGGACGAGCCGGGGCACCCTTCCAACGCGGCCCAGCTCACCGCCTACCGCGACAGCCTCGCCACCGCCGAAGCCGCCGGGCTCCGCCCCGAGGTGCGGCACATCGCGAACTCCCCGGCGACGCTGACGATCCCCGAGGCGCACTACGACCTCGTCCGCACCGGCATCGCGATGTACGGGATCTCGCCGGTGCCGCAGGTCGGCGGCCCCGCGGACTTCGGGCTGCGGCCCGTCATGACCCTGGGCGCGCGCCTCGCGCTGGTGAAGACCGCGCCGGGCGGCCACGGGGTGTCGTACGGGCACCACTACGTGACGCCGGGCGAGACGACGCTCGCGCTGGTCCCGCTGGGCTACGCCGACGGGATTCCGCGCCACGCGTCGAACACCGGCCCGGTGCTGGTGGCGGGGAAGTGGCGGACGGTGGCCGGTCGGGTGGCGATGGACCAGTTCGTGGTGGACCTGGGAGGGGACGCGGCGAAGGTCGGGGATGAGGCGCTACTGTTCGGTCCGGGTGATCAGGGGGAGCCGACCGCCGAGGACTGGGCGCGGGCGGCGGGCACCATCGCGTACGAGATCGTCACTCGGATCGGGCCCCGGGTGCCGCGCGTCTACGTGGGGTAAGTAGCGCGTAGCCAAAGGGAGCAGCGACACGACCATGAGCGACAGCGGTACGGGTACGACAACGGGGAGAGCGGTACAGGAGGCTGCGGAAGCCGTGGTCGAGGCGGGCAGCCGCTGGACCAAGGCCGGCTTCGTCGGCGCCGCCATCGGCGTGGTCGCCGCGGGCGCCGCCGCCGGTGTCGCGCTGGAACGGGCCACCGTCGGCCGGGACATACGCAGGAAGGCGCGGCTCGCGCTGGACGCGTCCGGCCCGTACGGCAGCCTGCGCGGCACGCCCGGCCGGGTGGCGGCCGAGGACGGCACCGAGCTCTACTACGAGGTCGAGGACGTCGACCCCGCGGTGACGCACACCGCACCGGCCCCCACACGCCGCTGGGGCGGGCTCTTCCGGCGCAATGGCGCCGCCGCGCCGCTCACCCTGGTCTTCAGCCACGGCTACTGCCTCAACCAGGACTCCTGGCACTTCCAGCGGGCCGCACTGCGCGGCAGCGTACGGGCCGTCTACTGGGACCAGCGCAGTCACGGCCGGTCCGAGCGCGGCCGGGACCAGGTGGCGGGCGGGCCGGCGACGATCGATCAGCTCGGCCGGGATCTGAAGAAGGTCATCGAGGCCGCCGCGCCGGACGGGCCGCTGGTGCTCATAGGGCACTCCATGGGCGGTATGACGATCATGGCGCTGGCGGAGCAGTTCCCCGAGTTGATCCACGAGCGGGTGGCTGGGTTCGCCTTCGTCGGTACGTCCTCCGGAAAGCTTGCCTCGGTGACGCTGGGCCTGCCGGCCGCCGGTGCGCGGGCGCTGCGCGCGCTGGCGCCGGGCCTGCTGCGGGTGCTGGGCACCCAGGTGGACCTGGTGGAGCGGGGGCGGCGGGCGACGGCGGATCTGTTCGCGGGGATCGTGAAGCGGTACTCGTTCGGGTCGGACGACGTGGACCCGGCGGTGGCGCGGTTCGCCGAGCGGCTGATCGAGTCGACGCCGATCGATGTCGTGGCGGAGTTCTACCCGGCCTTCACCGAGCACGAGAAGGACGAGGCGCTGGACGTGCTGGACAGCCTGCCCGGGCTGGTGCTGGCCGGTGACAAGGACCTGCTGACCCCGAGCGAGCACAGTCGCGCGATCGCGGAGCGGTTGCCCGACACCGAACTGGTCGTCGTCGAGAACGCCGGGCACCTGGTCATGCTGGAGTACCCGGACCTCGTCACGGGGCATCTGGCCGCGCTGCTGACCGAGGCGGCCGACGCCGCCCGCGCCCCGCTTCCGGAGGCCCTGCGCGAGCTGGCCGCCACGGACAGGACCGCCGGAGGCAGCGCCCTCGGCGCGTAGCATTCGGGCACGTGACTCCTCCCCCTCGTAAACAAGGGGGCTTCTCACTCGACTCCAAGGAGTTTCGTGACGGCCAAGCCCTGACCGCTGCCGAGGCAGATGCGCAGCATAGTACGCCGCTTCGCAGCTCCGGCACTCAGGATGCGTTTCCCGCCATGCCTGAAGGCCGGGATTCCCACGCAAGGAGAGACATGGAAGCACGCATCACTGTCAAGACCCCCGAGCAGATGAAGGACCTGGGCCGTCGGCTCGCCGGTCTGCTGGCGCCCGGCGACCTCGTCCTGCTCAGCGGCGAACTGGGGGCCGGCAAGACGACGCTGACGCGCGGGCTGGGGGAGGGCCTGGGGGTGCGTGGCGCGGTCACATCGCCGACGTTCGTGATCGCCCGGGTGCATCCGTCGCTGGTCGGCGGCCCGGCCCTGTTGCACGTGGACGCGTACCGGCTCGGCGGCGGCCTGGAAGAGATGGAGGACCTGGATCTCGATGTCTCCCTCCCCGGGTCGGTGGTCGTCGTGGAGTGGGGCGAGGGCAAGGTCGAGGAGCTGGCGGAGGCCCGGCTGCAGGTCGTCATCCACCGCGCCGTCGGCGAGGCCGACCCGGCGGTCGACGACCACGACGTGCGCGAGGTGACGGTGACGGGCGTCGGTCCGCGCTGGTCGGGGTGCGACCTGTCGGTCGCGCTGGCGGGATGACCGGGCAGACGGGTTTACGACCGTCCCGACAACTTGTCGGGAAGATGTTGCGTACGGCGCCCCTCACGTGTTCTGCTGGAATCAGAGAACTGGTTAGGGCTACCTAACCACGTCTGCCCCAGGAGGCACGCATGTCGGCCCAAGGCACCACGGACGCAGACGGCGCCCCGACGGCGCCGGGTTCCTATTCCATGCGGGACCTGCTCGCGGCCGGCCCCGCCGCGAACGCGATCAGTACGCCGCCGGACGGCGAGGCAGAGTCCTCGGAGGACGTTGACGCGGGCGCCGACGGGGACGAGCGGGACGCGGCCTAGGGCCTGTCCGGCCCTAGCGCGCCTTCACTCTTTCGGAGGAATTCGCGAGGGAGTGACAGGGGGCGGTTACGCCACCACGATGACCTTCGTGTCGATGATCGCGAGCTCCCAGAGCGCCGCGCCGTCGGCCCGCCGCTCGCGGATGCCGCCGGTGCGCTGGGAGGGGTCGGGTGAGGGCTTGGAGCCGTCGCGGGCCGCGCTGAAGCCGATGATCACACCACCGGAGGTCGCGAAGCGCACCACGTGCTCGATGGCGACGCCGTCGCCCCCCGTGCCGCTGGCGGTGCGCGAGGTCACGGTGTACGTACCCGAGGCGGGGTCGACCGTGCCGGGCGCCACGGTGAACGTACGCGTCACCTTGCCGGTGTCGCCGACCAGCCAGACCCGGTCCGCCCCCAGCGAGTAGACGACGCGCAGGCCGCTGCCGGAGTGGGCGGGCAGCGGGTAGGACTGCTGGGTCTGCGAGGGCGACGCGGACGCCGAGGCGGCGGCCGACGCGGAAGCGCCCGGGCGGCCGGCGGTGGCGCCGGCCGGGGTGCCCGAGGCCTGCACGGCCAGGACCGAGATCACGGCGAGGGCTCCCGCGGTGAGACCGGCCACGATGGTCCCCGAACCGATCCTTGCCACGGTGTGCGCTCCTCGTCATGCGGTAACGGTGCCGACGTTAGCAGTCGGCGCGAGCCGTACGCTTGTCACCGTGCTGCTCCTCGCCTTCGACACCGCCACCCCCGCCGTCACCGCCGCGCTCCACGACGGCCGGAGCGTGCTCGCCGAGTCCACGGAGGTCGACGCCCGCCGCCATGGCGAACTGCTGATGCCCGCCGTCGACCGGGTGCTGCGCGAGGCCGGCACCAAGCTCGACGCCGTGACCGGCATCGTGGTCGGCGTCGGCCCCGGCCCGTACACCGGGCTGCGGGTCGGGCTGGTCACCGCCGCGGCCTTCGGCGACGCCCTCGGCATCCCGGTGCACGGCATCTGCACGCTGGACGGCATCGCGTACGCCGCCGGGCAGGCCGGCCTGGCGGAGGGGCCGTTCGTCGTCGCCACCGACGCCCGCCGCAAAGAGGTCTACTGGGCGCGCTACGACAGCCCCCGCTCCCGCGTCACCGGCCCCGCCGTCGACCGGCCCGCCGACATCGCGGAGCAGGTCACAGGGGTGCCGGCCGTCGGCCAGGGCGCTGTGCTCTACCCCGAGGTCTTCACCGGCGTACGTACGGACCCCGCCGCCCCCGTCCACCAGTCGGCCGCCGCGCTGGTCGCACTCGCCGTCGTAAAGCTGGAGGCGGGCGAGGACTTCCTCCCCCCGCTGCCGCTGTATCTGCGCCGGCCGGACGCCCAGGTCCCCGCCGGGTACAAGGCGGTCCTGCCGAAGTGACCGCAAGCTCAGTCCAGTTGCGCGAGATGCGCTGGTGGGATCTCGACCCGGTGATGGAGTTGGAGCACGAGCTCTTCCCCGAGGACGCCTGGTCGCGCGGGATGTTCTGGTCCGAACTGGCCGACGCCCGGCACCCGGCGGCCACCCGGCACTACGTCGTGGCCGAGGCCGGCTCCCGGATCGTCGGCTACGCCGGCCTCGCGGCGGTCGCCGGCACCGGTGACGTACAGACCATCGCGGCCGCCCACGACCACTGGGGCACCGGCCTCGGCGCCCGTCTGCTGGGCGAACTGCTGCACCAGGCCACCGCCTTCGAGTGCCACGAGGTGCTGCTCGAAGTGCGCGTCGACAACAAGCGCGCCCAACGCCTCTACGAACGCTTCGGCTTCGAGCCGATCGGCTTCCGCAAGGCCTACTACCAGCCGGGCAATGTCGACGCCCTCGTCATGCGGCGCTGTGAGCCTGTCGGATGACCTCTGATCGGGCGGCCACGCCCTGGCACGCACGCTTCCCGCGTTGCCGAAATGCCCTAGTAGCTCCGCTACGAGGACATCCCGGCGCCTTGGAATCGCACGCACCAGACCGCGTCCGCTCTCCGATCGAAGGTCACCCGACAGGCTCTGAGCCGGAAAGCCCGAAAGGAAACGACACCCATGGCTGACGAGCCGCTCGTGCTCGGCATCGAGACCTCCTGCGACGAGACGGGCGTCGGCATCGTCCGCGGCCACACGCTGCTCGCCGACGCGATCGCGTCCAGCGTGGACGAGCACGCCCGCTTCGGCGGCGTCGTCCCCGAGGTCGCCAGCCGCGCGCACCTGGAGGCGATGGTCCCGACCATCCAGCGCGCCCTGAAGGAGGCCGGGGTCAGCGCCACCGACCTCGACGGCATCGCGGTCACGGCCGGCCCCGGGCTCGCCGGGGCGCTGCTGGTCGGCGTGTCGGCCGCCAAGGCGTACGCGTACGCGCTCGGCAAGCCGCTCTACGGCGTCAACCACCTCGCCTCGCACATCTGCGTCGACCAGCTCGAACACGGCCCGCTGCCCGAGCCGACGATGGCCCTGCTGGTGTCCGGCGGCCACTCCTCGTTGCTGCTCGCGCCGGACATCACCGGCGACGTACGCCCCCTGGGCTCCACCATCGACGACGCGGCCGGCGAGGCCTTCGACAAGGTCGCCCGGGTCCTCGGCCTCGGCTTCCCCGGCGGCCCCGCCATCGACCGGTACTCGCGCGAGGGCGACCCCGCCGCGATCCGCTTCCCGCGCGGGCTCACCGGCGGCCGGGACCCGATCTACGACTTCTCCTTCTCCGGGCTCAAGACGGCCGTCGCCCGCTGGGTCGAGGGCAAGCGCCGCGAGGGCGCGGACGTGCCGGTCGCCGATGTCGCGGCCTCCTTCCAGGAAGCGGTCGTCGACGTCCTCACCCGCAAGGCGATCCGCGCCTGCAAGGACAACGGCGTCGACCACCTCATGATCGGCGGCGGCGTCGCGGCCAACTCCCGGCTGCGCTCCCTCGCCAAGGAACGCTGCGAGGACGCCGGCATCGTCCTGCGCGTCCCCCGCCCCAAGCTGTGCACCGACAACGGCGCCATGGTGGCGGCCCTGGGCGCGGAGATGGTCGCCCGCGGCCGTCCCGCCTCCACCCTCGACCTGCCCGCCGACTCCTCGCTCCAGGTCACCGAGGTCTCCGTCCCCGGGCACACCCACTGATGGCGGTCGCCCTGATGTGGGAGGCCCGCGCCCTCGAAGGCCGCGGGCCCGAACTCCTGGACTGGGCCCGCACGCGCCCCCTGCCGGGCACCCCGCTGCGCCGCGAGACCCTCTCCGCCCCCGGCGACCGCGTCCTGGTCATCACCTGGTGGGAGGCCCCGTACGACGCCGACCTCCCGGAGCTGCCCGAGCCGGGGCCCGACCTCGTACGCAGGGCCGTCCACCGCTGGCGCTTCGAGTCGCTGGACGTCTCGTGACTCAGAGGTGAAAAAGGTCACCTTCGCCCGTAATAGGGTGATCGGGCGCTTAGCTTTGCTGGCATGACGGAGATGGCGGCGCCCCGCGCGCGTACCGGTGGTCCCTCGGGCGACGACGGCATGAAGGTGCTCGAGCATGTGCTCGGGTGGACGCTGGTCGTGCTGCTCGCGATGCTGGTCACCGGCCTGGGCCTGCTGTAGCGACGGCAGGCCGCCCCAGCAGCATGCTCGGGGCACCCGCGACCCGGGTCAGGAAGACCGTCGCGGAGCCGGGCCCCTGCGGCTTCACCTTCCGGCGCAGTTCCTCCGGCTCGACGGCCGAGCCGCGCTTCTTGACCGTCAGCACGCCGATCTCCCGCTCGCGCACCAGTGCCTTGAGCCGCTTGAGGTTGAAGGGCAGCACATCGGTGATCTCGTACGCGGTCGCGTACGGCACCGGCCGCAGCTCGTCCGCCGTCACATAGGCGATCGTCTCGTCGATCAGGCCGCCGTCCAGGGCCTCCGCGACCTCCGCCACCAGGTGCGCACGGATCACGGCGCCGTCGGGCTCGTACAGGTAGCGCGACACCGCCCGCACCGCCGGATCCGGCAGCCCGCGCCCCACCATGGAGGCCCCGCCGGGCAGCAGCGTCGCGCGCCGGGCCCCCGGCGCGGCGCCGGTGCCGAACCACAGCACGGCCTCCTTGACGTCCCCGTGGTCCGAGATCCACTCCGCCTCGGCCTCGTCCGGCACGGCCTCGTGCGGCACGCCGGGTGCGATCTTCAGCGCCGCGTACGGAGCCTTGCGGGCCGCCCCGATCGCCCACGACAGCGGTGGCGAATACGCCTCGGGGTCGAAGATCCTGCCCCGGCCGCCGCGCCTGGCCGGGTCCACGAAGACCGCGTCGTACGCCCCCGTGTCGACCTCCGTGACATCCGCGCACCGCACCTCGATGAGCGCCCCGAGCCCGAGCGCCTCCGCATTGGCCCTGGCCACCGCACAGGTCAGCGGATCGCGGTCGACGGCCAGCACCTCGATCCCGGCCCGCGCCGGCGCGATCGCGTCGCCACCGATGCCGCAGCACAGGTCCGCCAGCCGCCGCACCCCCAACGCCCGGAAGCGGTCCGCGCGGTAGTCGGCGACCGGCTTCCGGGTCGCCTGCTCGACGCCGTTCGGCGTGAAGTACATCCGGTACGCGTCCTCGCCGAACTTCGCCGCCGCCCGCTGCCGCAGCCGCGCCATCCCCAGCGCCGCCGACACCAGCCCGGCGGGGTGCTCCCGCCGCAGCCGGGTGGCAGTCGCCAGCTCCTGGCCGGGGTCGAACTCCCGCAGCGAGGCCAGCAGGGCCTGCCCCTCGTCGGTCAGCAGTGCAGAGAACGCGTCAAGATCCACGGTGCCCATTGTCCTGCCTGCCGCGCGCCGCTGGACTTGCGCCCCTGAAGGCTCTCGGCGCGGCATTGGCACTCCGCTTGACCGAGTGCTAAGTCCGTCCTAGTCTCGGACCTGGCACTCAGCACTGCCGAGTGCCAACCACACAGCGACGGGCAGGTCCGGCACCCGCGACGACGGGCCTACCAGGTCGCCACCCATACAGACACTCCCGTGAGCCCTTTGAAGGGGGAGGTCGGATCGTGACGACCGCCAGCACCAAGGTTGCCATCAAGCCGCTTGAGGACCGCATTGTGGTCCAGCCGCTCGACGCCGAGCAGACCACGGCCTCCGGCCTGGTCATTCCGGACACCGCCAAGGAGAAGCCCCAGGAGGGCACCGTCCTTGCCGTGGGCCCGGGCCGGTTCGAGGACGGCAAGCGTCTGCCGCTCGACGTCGCCGTCGGCGACGTCGTCCTGTACAGCAAGTACGGCGGCACCGAGGTCAAGTACAACGGCGAGGAGTACCTCGTCCTCTCGGCTCGCGACGTCCTCGCGATCGTCGAGAAGTAATCCGGTACCACCAGCCGGAACAGCAGTGACCACGCCCCGGGCATACCGTGTCATCCGACCCGGGGGCCCGGGGTGTGGTCTTTGACGAAGACTGAAGACGAGGAACCCGAGCCGGTATGGCCAAGACCCTGAAGTTCGACGAGGACGCCCGTCGCGCCCTTGAGCGCGGCGTGAACAAGCTCGCCGACACCGTGAAGGTGACCATCGGCCCCAAGGGCCGCAATGTCGTCATCGACAAGAAGTTCGGCGCTCCGACCATCACCAACGACGGTGTCACCATCGCCCGTGAGGTGGAGCTCGACGACCCGTACGAGAACCTCGGCGCGCAGCTGGTGAAGGAGGTGGCCACCAAGACCAACGACATCGCTGGTGACGGCACCACCACCGCCACCGTCCTCGCCCAGGCGCTGGTCCGCGAGGGCCTGCGGAACGTGGCGGCGGGTGCCTCCCCGGCCTCGCTCAAGAAGGGCATCGACGCGGCGGTCAAGGCCGTCTCGGAGGAGCTGCTGCGCACCGCCCGCCCGATCGAGGGCAAGGAAGACGTCGCCGCCGTCGCCGCGCTGTCCGCCCAGGACAACCAGGTCGGCGAGCTGATCGCCGAGGCGATCGACAAGGTCGGCAAGGACGGTGTCATCACCGTCGAGGAGTCCAACACCTTCGGCCTGGAGCTGGACTTCACCGAGGGCATGGCCTTCGACAAGGGCTACCTGTCCCCGTACTTCGTGACCGACCAGGAGCGCCTCGAGGCCGTCCTGGACGACCCGTACATCCTGGTCACCCAGGGCAAGATCAGCTCCATCCAGGAGCTGCTCCCGCTGCTGGAGAAGATCATCCAGTCCGGCACCTCCAAGCCGCTGCTGATCATCGCCGAGGACGTCGAGGGCGAGGCCCTCTCCACCCTCGTCGTCAACAAGATCCGCGGCACCTTCAACGCGGTCGCGGTCAAGGCCCCCGGCTTCGGTGACCGCCGCAAGGCCATGCTCGGCGACATCGCCACCCTCACCGGTGCGACCGTCATCGCCGAGGAGGTCGGCCTCAAGCTCGACCAGGCCGGTCTGGACCTGCTCGGCACCGCCCGCCGCGTGACCGTCACCAAGGACGACACCGTCATCGTCGACGGTGCCGGCGACAAGGCCGAGATCCAGGGCCGCATCGCCCAGATCAAGGCCGAGATCGCCAACACCGACTCCGACTGGGACCGCGAGAAGCTCCAGGAGCGCCTCGCCAAGCTGGCCGGCGGCGTGTGCGTCATCCGTGTCGGCGCGGCCACCGAGGTCGAGCTCAAGGAGAAGAAGCACCGTCTGGAGGACGCCATCTCCGCGACCCGCGCCGCGGTCGAGGAGGGCATCGTCTCCGGTGGTGGCTCCGCGCTCGTCCACGCCGTCAAGGTGCTCGAGGACAACCTCGGCAAGACCGGCGACGAGGCCACCGGTGTCGCGGTCGTCCGCCGCGCCGCCGTCGAGCCGCTGCGCTGGATCGCCGAGAACGCCGGCCTCGAGGGCTACGTCATCACCGCCAAGGTCGCGGAGCTCGAGAAGAACCACGGCTTCAACGCCGCGACCGGCGAGTACGGCGACCTGGTGAAGGCCGGCGTCATCGACCCGGTCAAGGTCACCCGCTCCGCCCTGGAGAACGCCGCGTCCATCGCCTCCCTCCTCCTCACCACCGAGACCCTCGTGGTGGAGAAGAAGGAAGAGGAGCCCGCCGAGGCCGGTCACGGCCACGGTCACGGCCACTCCCACTGAGGCTGACGCCTGACGAAGGCCCTTGTTCCCGCCCGGGAACAAGGGCCTTCGTACGTGGTGGAGGCTACGACGGCAGCGTGACCACACCCAGCTGACGCAGCATGCCCAGGACGTCCCAGTGCCACCAGCCTTCCTTGATCTTGCCGTCCTCGAACCGGAAGGTCGTGGTGCCCACCATCTCGACCGTCTTCCCGGTCGGCGGCATGCCCCGCATCTCTCCGGTGTTGGTGCCGCGCCAGCTCCAGCGCGTCGCCACCCGGTCGCCTTCGGCCACCTGGTCCTCGACGGTGAACGCGAAGTCCGGGAAACCCCTGCGGTAGCCGAGCGTCTCCTCCAGGAAGGCGTCGCCGCCCCGGGTGTCCTGCTCGTCGGCGACGTCGTGGTCGATGTAGTCGGACGCCACCAGCTCGTGGAACGCCCCGGCGTTCTCCGTGCCGATGATGTCCTCGAACAGCCGCCGTGCGGCGTTCTTGTTGAGCTGCTCGTCACGGACCACGTCCAGGTCCGTGAAGGTCGGCATCTCGTCGCAGAGCGCCACCATCTCCTGGAAGATCCGGTCGGTCTCCGGGAGTTTCGAGTTCCGCATCGCCTCCTCGTACGACGGGAACTCCACGATCTCGACGTAGTGGTTGTCCGTGGTGTGGTCCCTGCCGATGAGCGAGTGAGTGGCGGTCCGCTTGCCCTGCGTCGCCTCGACCCACGTGTCCATGAGCCGGTTCATGTCGTCGTACCGACTGGTCTTGCAGTCGATGATCTGGACGAATGTCATGGTGCCTCCAAGGGTCCATGAACGATCCCCCCACACCATTTTAGGACGGAATGCCCCGTCTAATCCCTCGGGTACGCCGGTCCGAACCTCCGGTCGGCCTTCGTCGAGAACCGGCCGAGCACCCCGCTCGGCGTCAGCCGCGCCGCCGCGGCCACCGCCTTGTACCGGACGTCGGGGACGCTCAGCGACCTGCCGCGCGCCAGATCCCGGATGGCCGTCGCGACCACCTTGTCGGCGTCCAGCCATGCCCACGCCGGGATCTTCGTGGCGTCGATCCCGGCCCGCTGGTGGAACTCCGTACGTACGAATCCCGGGCACACCGCCATCAGCCGCACGCCGGTGCCGGCCAGCTCCTTGTCCGCGCCCTGCGAAAAGCTCACCACCCACGCCTTGCTCGCCCCGTACGTCCCGCGCGGCAGGAAGGCCGCGATCGAGGCCACATTGATCACATGGCCGCGCCCGCGCTCCATCATGACCTCCGTCGCCGCACCGGTCAGCCGCAGCACCGCCTCGACGTGCAGCTTGACCATCCGCAGCTCGTCCGCCATCGGGGTGTCCCCGAAAATCCCGCGATTGCCGAACCCGGCGTTGTTCACCAGCAGCCCCACCGGCCGGTCCCGATCGCGCAGCCGGGTCTCCACCGCCTCGATGCCCTTGTCCGTCGACAGATCCGCCGGCAGCACCTCCACCGGCACCCCGTACTTCTGCCGCAGCCCACCCGCGGCCTCCTCCAGCCGTTTCTCGTTCCGTGCGACCAGCACCAGCCCGTGCCCGTCGCCCGCCAGCCGGCGCGCGAATGCCGCCCCGAGGCCCGCTGTGGCTCCCGTGATCAGTGAAGTCGTCATGCCGGCAACGCTAACGCCCCGTCAGCCGCTTACGGGTCAGCGCCTTGTCCTCCTCGGGCAACGCGTCGGCCACGAGAAGCCGGGGGAGCAGCTCAGGCTCGGTCGTCACCGCCCGGAACTGCAGCGCCACCGTCACGTCGTGGTCCGGACGGTGTACGACCTCGATCGGATCCCCGGCGCGGATCTCTCCCGGCGCGATCACCCGCAAATAGGCGCCCGGAACAGCCGCCTGCGTGAAGCGCTTGATCCATCCGGCCCGGTCGAGCCATCCCTGAAAAGTCCCACAGGGAATGCGGGCACAGGAGACCTCCAGCACGACCTCCTGGCCGATGCGCCAGCGCTCCCCGATCAGGGCACCGTTGACATCCAGACCTCCAGTGGAAAGGTTCTCGCCGAACACCCCATTCCCCAACCGGTGTCCGAACTCCCGCTCCCACCCGTCCAGATCCTCCCGAGCATAGGCATAGACAGCCTGGTCAGTGCCCCCGTGGTGCGCCACGTCATACACCCGGTCCCCCGCCAGCCCCACCGCCCCCGTGCCCTTCGGCCCAGGGGCCGTCACCCGTACCTGCCCCCCCACCGGCTGCTTGTCGATCCCGGTGAGCTCGGGCCCGGTCTTCCAAGGATTGGCCCGCGGCCTGCCGACGTTCACAGAGAGCAGCTTCATAACCCGACCGTACGGGCGCCTTCCCCCTGCCGCATCGGGTTTGTGGCGCTTCGCCGGCTTCGGGACGGCTGCGCCGGACTCCCGCCGCCGCGCCGGGGCGCCGCCTGCGCCTTCGCCGGGTGGCCGGGTTGGGCCGGCCCCAGTCCCTCCCCAGCCTTCGGCCGGGGGCACCCCCAGGGGGACGGCCTACCCCCAACCCGCAGGCAGAGAGGAGCAGGCAGCAGCGGCGGGGAGGTCCGGGCTCGGAGGGGTGGGGGTTCTGGACGCTCCTCGTATTTGTGTGCGGCTACTTCCTCTAAAGGAAACTTACTCAGTAGCGGCGGCGCGAGTCCAGAGCTCTTCGGCGTGCTCCGCGAAGCGGTCGAACATTCCGCCCTCGCCGTGCCGTCGCAAGTGGAGGAGGGGCGAGTCATGCCCGACGAGTCGGGCAAGGTGCGGCGTCACCAGGGCTTCGTCATCGAAGCGGAACACGGACAGAGCGATGTGTGAGGCTGCGTCCTGCGCGCCAGAGAATCGCGTCTCCACTCCCTCTACAGGGCCAAGTTTGGCTAGCTCGCCGAGCGTGATCTTGATACGCGTGGAAACCGTCAGAGGAACGTCTTCGATCTCCTGGCGTTGGAGCGTTACGTCACAGTCGGGGTCGCCCAACAGGAAGCGCACGCGGCACCCGGCCGCAGCTTTGGCCCGGAGCGTGGCCGAGAAGGCTGGTTGCTGAGTCCAGAGGAAGTAATTGGTGTAGCCAGCGAAGAATAGATCACCCGTGGAGTCGGCGATCAAGTCTGCCCATAGGGTCGACGGGCATGCGGATCGGTAAGGGTAGCTGTGGACGATCTCTCGGTCGGTTCCGGTCTTCACCCTGTCCGTGACTGCTTTCGGCCACAGCATTTCAGTGTCAACTCCCAACGCCCGCGAGGCGTCTTCCCGGTTTCTGGCGTGAGGAATCAGCTCGGCGTCCGCCATCCAGCGCTCCACGGTCTTTACGGACACCCCTACCTGTAGGGCGAGTTGGCGCGGTGACAGCCCAGCCGACTGCATAGCTGACCGTAGAGATGTATTCAAGGCTCCCCCAGCGGACGTTTGGGCGTTCTTCACGGTACCGCCTGAACGCTCCAACTGTCGCTTGTGCATGGCTCATACGTCCCGTGTGGGCCGTCACGATCGGGACAAGCAACGAGACCCCGGCGACCGCGTGAACGGTCCCGGGGCGTGGCCAACCTGAGGAAAGCAGGTCGACGTGCAGGACTTTATCGCCCACCGGTTCGGATCAGTAGTGGCGCTGGGCCCACGCTGGATCTACAGCGGGGAGGTAGCGCAGTGAGGGCTACCGGGGAGCCTCCGCTCCGTGATGAGCCGTTGGCCGTGGGGATGCTGGCCGTGGATACCCGGCGGGACAAGATCGGAGAGGTTCGGGGCCACGTTGGCCCGTATGTGCAGATGCGCCCGCAGGACGGTGGTCTGGAGTGGGACGCGCGTCCGGAGGATGTTCAGCCGCTCAGTGCGGCAGAGTCGTTGAGTGTCCGGGTGGCTGAGGCGAACCGGCGTAGCCGTGGGCGGGGGTGCTGATGAGCGTCCGGGCGGTCATCAAGGCGGCGGAGTGGACGCTGAGCGAGGAGACGGCGGAGGGTGCTCCGCGAGGGATCTTCGGCGTCCTGTGCATCGCGTGTGGTGTGGAGTCGCCGTGCGTGGATGACGACCGGTTGCCGGTGGAGGTGTGGGCGATCAAGCACACGGGCCTGAACCCGATGCATCGTCAGTATCAGCCGAAGATCCTCGGCTTCTGGCGGGTCGATCCGGCCCCGGGCAACCCGTACCTTGAAGTGGCAGCGGGCGGGGGCGAGGGGCAGTGATGCGGTTAGGCGCGTTCGTCTGCCGGTTCGCGGGCCCGCTGTTCATCGTCGCGGTGTCGGGCTCGATCGGCTTCGTCGTCGGGGTGACCCTGGCCCTCCCCAACCCCTGAAGCTCCTGCCCCGACTGGGCTCCGTCTTGCCGCCTGGTCGGGGCGGGTTCGATCGGCCCCGGTTATCCGCATCTCCCCCGGTGCGGATGGCCGGGGCCTTATGTCGTGTCCGGGGCGCGGTGCCTTCGTGGCGCGGTGTGGGCACGCGGCCGGCGCTGTGAGGCCTTTGGGCGGGAGCTGCCATGGGGCGAGAGAACAGGGGGCCATACGCTCACCGGCGACCGGGCAGCCTGCTGCCTGCCCGCGTTCAGCCCGGTCGGCCCCCTGGTCTTAGGACTCAGATCAAAAAGAGGCTTTCAGGCGTCGCCAGCAGATGATCGCGCAGCCGAGGGTGAGGAAAACTTGGTGGATGTCGGCGCGGATCTCCCAGCGGATGCGCAGTCGGCGGAACCAGAGCAGGAGGGCGAAGGCAGCTTCCACGACCCAGCGGTTCTTGCCCAGGCCGCTGCCGTGCTCGGTGCCGCGGCGGGCGATGAGCGGGCGGATGCCCAGCTCGCGGACCTGGCGGCGGTAGATGTCGTGGTCGTAGCCCCGGTCGGCGTAGAGCACGCCGGGGCGCCGACGCGGCCGTCCGCGCTTGCCGCGGATCGGCGGCACGGCGTGGATCAGGGGCAGGAGCTGGGTGACGTCGTTGCGATTGCCGCCGGTCACGGTGGCGGCCAGCGGGATGCCGTGGGCGTCGACGATGACGTGGTGCTTGCTGCCCGTCTTGCCACGGTCCACCGGCGAGCGCCCGGTAGCGTCCCCGCCCTTCAAGGCCCGCAGGTGGGAGCCGTCAACAGAGGCGCGGGACAGGTCAAGCACGTCGCCGGCGCGCAGTTCGGCGAGCAGGAGTTCGTGCAGTTTCTGCCACACGCCGGCCTCGTTCCAGTCCCGCAGTCGCCGCCAGCAGGTCATCCCGGAACCGAAGCCGAGCTCCTGCGGGCAGTGCGGCCCCGCCGTCGGCCATGTCCACCGCCCAGGTCACCTCGTCCGCGAGGGCGAGGACGTCGGCGAGGAGCTGGAGGAGATCCGGCTCGTCGTTGGCCACCCCCCGCGACAGCAGCTTGGTGGCGTCGGCGTCGAGAACGAGGCAGTGGTGGTGGGTCTTGCCGCTGTCGACTCCGGCCCATATCTGGCTCATCGTGCTCCAGAAGATCGTCGTTGCAGTGCGTACCACGGACGACCTCGCCGGCATTGCCTTACACAGTGACTTGTTCGCACTTCCCAATCAGCGGCCCGGTCGTCGTGGGGTGCCGGGCGGCGAAGCGTGTTCAGCCATGATCGGCAGCCGCCTGAAAGCCACACCCAGCGCCCCTGGGCGACCCAACCCTACGAATGGCTCGATCCACCCGTCCAAGAACGTAAGGCTGCCTGACTCCCACTCCCGCACACACGTGCGTTTTATGGAAGTAGCTGTGCGGCATGCCGGGCGAGGCAGCGGAGGGCCCCGGGCCGACTTCACCAGGCCCGTCACGCACGTAAATATGTCGGTCCAGAGGACCCCCAGCCCCGGAGGCCCCGGACCGCACCCACCGCTACGTGCCCCTACCCACCCGCGATCACGCCGAGCATCCGGTCGACGTCGGCCGTGGTGTTGTACAGATGGAACGCCGCACGCAAGTGCCCCGCCCGGGCGGAGACTTTGATGCCGGCGTCGCTGAGCCGGCCGGTCGTGTCGCCGAGCCCGGGCACGGACACGATCGCGGAGCCCGCAGCGGCGCCGGCCGGGACGGCCTTGTGGCCGAGGTCCGCGAGGCCGGCGCGGAAGCGCTCGGCGAGAGCGAGGTCATGGGCGCCGATCGCGTCGACCCCGAGCCGTTCCACGAGTGCCAGCGATTCGGCCGCCGCCACATACGGCAGAAAGGGCGGCATGACGTCGTAGCGCCGCGCCGACGACGCGATCACCTGGACGGGGCCGTAGCACTCACCCCAGGGATCCTCGGCGGCGTACCACCCGGCGAAGTGCGGGGAGACCCAGTCCTCGGCGCGCTCACGAACGGTCAGGAAGGAGACCCCGCGCGGGCAGAGCAGCCACTTGTAGGCACCGCACACCACGTAGTCGTACGCGCCCCCGCTCAGCGGAAGCCACCCCGCCGCCTGCGTGGCATCGACCAGCACCCGCGCCCCGTGCTCCACGGCAGCCGCCCGCAGGCCCGCGAGGTCGGCGACCCGCCCGTCGGCGGACTGTACGGCGCTGACCGCGACCAGCGCGGTACCCGGCCCGACGGCCTCCGGGACGCCCTCCAGGGGGACGATGCGAAGCGTGACGTCGGTCCGGGTCGCGAAGGGGTTCACCAGGGAGGAGAAGTCGCCCCCGGCGACGACGACCTCCGCGCCGGCCGGCAGCGCCGCCGCGATGAGCCCGACGTGGGTCGCGACGGCCGAGCCCACGGCCACCCGGTCGGCCCCGACCCCGGTGAGCCGGGCGTAAGCCCCTCGCGCCGCGGCGACGGCGGCCTCGTTCTCGGTGAAGGTGGTCGAGCCGTCGGCCCACCCGTCGACCCCGCGCCGCAGGGCTTCTGCGGCGCTGCGTGGGCCGAGACCCGCCGAGGCGGTGTTCAGATACGTCGTCCCGGGCGCGGGCGAGAACTCGGCACCGACCACTGCCTCGAAGTGCTCTGTGGGGATCTCCATGTCTCCTGAGACTGAGGCCGGCCGGTCCCGAAGTCCAGAGTTGCTCCGTTCGGGTGATTGCGAGTGATTGCGAGTAGTCGCCGCGGAGAGGCGCGCAGAAGTGGGGAAGCGAAGAGTGCGGCGGGCAACGCGCATCACCGGACGACGTGCCACCCGCCGCGGGCGAAACCGTTTCGCCCGCGGCGGGCGACCGTGCCGCCCGCCTAGGAGAAACGTTTCCTCAGTGGATGTGGGCGCTCATGATCCGGTTTCGCGACCGGCCCATCATCTCCTCGCGCTCGTCCTCGGTCAGTCCGCCCCACACGCCGTAGGGCTCTCGGACCGCGAGTGCATGCGTCGCGCATTCGACGCGCACGGGGCAGCGCATGCACACCTCCTTGGCCGCCGCTTCGCGCGCGCTCCGCGCTGCCCCTCGCTCGCCCTCGGGGTGGAAGAACAGCGAACTGTCGACGCCTCGGCAGGCGGCGATCAGCTGCCAGTCCCAGAGGTCGGCGTTGGGGCCCGGGAGGCGGGAGAAGTCTGCCATTGCTCATCTCCTCAAGAGGTGGGCTGTGGGTGGGGGGCATCTTCCAGAAGCAAGTTCTCTGGGGCCGGTGCCTTCGACCGTACATCTACCATCGAAGTAGATGTAAATATGATTCATCACAAAAACGCCAATGAACTCCCGCCATGCGGGTAAAAAGCCGCCAAACAGGCAAAATCTGACATTGCGCCCCGCTCGGCGGTTCGGGTGTCCGGCAAGTGGGCGCGCGAGCCGCTGCGGTTTGTCCCCCGATGTGCCCATGTGACCTGCGATGTAGCTGATCCGTGTCCGCCCGCGCACAGAGAGTGCGGGAGATGCCCGCCAAACTCCGTAACTCTTTCGAGTGAGGGTCGTTGAAGGTGCGGAAGTGGTTGGCGGTCGAACTATTCGGGCAGGCGCCCGAAGCCGTCAGCCCCACCGGTGACGATTTCGTACAGCCTGGAGGCTCAACGTGACGCGGATCAGCTGCGGAGGACGGTCATGACTTCCGTCCTCGTCTGCGACGACTCCCCGCTTGCCCGAGAGGCCCTGCGCCGCGCGGTGGCGACCGTGCCCGGCGTCGAGCGCGTAACGACTGCGGCCAACGGCGAGGAAGTCCTCCGCCGCTGGGGCGCCGACCGCTCGGACCTCATTCTGATGGACGTGCGCATGCCCGGCCTCGGGGGTGTGGAAACGGTGCGGCGGCTCCTGTCCGCCGACCCCGGTGCCCGCATCATCATGCTCACCGTCGCCGAGGACCTGGACGGGGTCGCCCTAGCGGTGGCGGCCGGCGCCCGCGGCTATCTGCACAAGGACGCCTCGCGCGCCGAACTGCGGGCCACGGTGACCCAGGCCCTCGCCGACCCGACCTGGCGGCTCGCCCCGCGCAGGCTGCGCTCGGCCGAGATGGGCGCTGCGCCCACGCTGACCGCGCGTGAGATCCAGGTGCTGGAGGGCATGAGCCACGGCCGCTCCAACGCGGAGATCGGCCGTGAGCTCTTCCTCTCCGAGGACACGGTGAAAACGCACGCACGGCGGCTCTTCAAGAAGCTCGGCGCATCGGACCGGGCGCACGCCGTCGCGCTCGGCTTCCGCTGGGGCCTGGTCCGCTGAAGACGTGGGCTTGCTGTGCACCGGCTATGGGGTCGCTCTGCTCGTACCGGTTTCCGGAGCGAGGACGCATGCTTGAGGTATGGGACTCATCGGGGACGGGCGGGCGGGGCGGCACATGCAGGAGCAAGTGCATGAGCAAGTGCCTGAGCCGGTGCATGGCATGACAGCGGCCGGCGCGGTCTCTCATAACGCTTCGGGGCAGATGTCCGGGCGCGATGCGGCGGATCGTCCGGTGGGGAGGCACTATGGACGGATGCGCGACGAGGCGGCAGGCAACGAGACAGGCATCGGCGCTCTCGTCAGTCGCGCCGTGGAGGGCGACGAGCAGGCCACCCACGATCTGCTGGCCCATGTCCACCCCCTGGCCGAGCGCTACTGCCGCACCCGGCTGTCCCGATTGCCGGGCGGCGCGCGTCACTTCGTGGACGACCTCGCACAGGAGGTCTGCCTCGCCGTGCTCTGCGCGCTGCCGCGCTACCGCGACCAGGGCCGCCCCTTCGAGGCGTTCGTCTTCGGTATCGCCGCCCACAAGGTCGCCGATCTGCAGCGGGCCGCGATGCGCGGCCCCGGCAGCACGGCGGTCCCCTCGGAGGAGATGCCCGAGCAGCCCGACGACTCCCTCGGCCCCGAGGAGCGGGCACTGCTCAGCAGCGACGCCGAATGGGCCAAGCAACTGCTGGCCAATCTTCCCGAGCACCAGCGCGAGCTAGTCCTGCTGCGGGTGGCGGTCGGCCTGAGTGCCGAGGAGACCGGCCAGAAACTCGGCATGTCGCCCGGGGCCGTACGGGTGGCGCAGCACCGCGCGCTCAGCCGGCTGCGGGCGCTGGCTGAGGAGACCACGCAGGCCACCCCGGTCGACGTGGACGGGCCGAAGGACCTGAGCGCGTAGGACCCTCGTCCGACGGCGTGTCCCGTCTGGGAGCGCACTGAAGATCTAGGCCGGGCTCGCGACGCCCTGCCCGCACATCTGCTGCGTTGGCCGGATTCCCGGATAGAACACCACTATCCGGGAATCCGTCCACCGTGCAGCTGCACGCACCGGACGCCGCTCGCTGACCCGGCCTAAATCTTCAGCACACTCCTAGCCCAGTACCATGGGACATCTCGCCGGGCAAGACCATGGAGAAGGTGTCATGACGCTGAACGCCGACGGAGTAGCCGAGAAATTCGGACTGCTCGGACTCACCTACGACGACGTGCTGCTGCTGCCCGGCGCGTCCGAGGTGCTGCCGAACCAGGTCGACACCTCGTCCCTGGTCTCCCGCAACGTCAGGGTCAACATCCCGCTGCTGTCCGCCGCCATGGACAAGGTCACCGAGGCCCGGATGGCCATCGCCATGGCCCGTCAGGGCGGCGTCGGCGTCCTCCACCGCAACCTGTCCATCGAGGACCAGGTCAACCAGGTGGACCTGGTCAAGCGCTCCGAGTCCGGCATGGTCACCGACCCGATCACCGTCCACCCGGACGCCACGCTCGCCGACGCGGACGCGCTCTGCGCGAAGTTCCGGATCAGCGGCGTCCCGGTCACCGACGGCAGCGGCAAGCTCCTCGGCATCGTCACCAACCGCGACATGGCCTTCGAGACCGACCACTCGCGTCAGGTCCGCGAGGTCATGACCCCGATGCCGCTGGTCACCGGCAAGGTCGGCATCTCCGGCGTCGAGGCGATGGGTCTGCTGCGCAAGCACAAGATCGAGAAGCTTCCGCTGGTCGATGACGAGGGCCGCCTCAAGGGCCTGATCACCGTCAAGGACTTCACCAAAGCCGAGAAATACCCCACCGCCGCCAAGGACGCCGAGGGCCGCCTGCTCGTCGGCGCCGCGGTGGGCGCCAGCCCCGAGGCACTGGAGCGCGCCCAGGCGCTGGTCGGCGCCGGGGTCGACTTCATCATCGTCGACACCTCGCACGGCCATAACAGCAACGTCCTGAGCTGGATCTCCAAGATCAAGTCCAGCGTCTCCGTGGACGTCATCGGCGGCAACATCGCCACCCGCGACGGCGCCCAGGCGCTCATCGACGCCGGCGTCGACGGCGTCAAGGTCGGTGTCGGCCCCGGCTCCATCTGTACGACCCGGGTCGTCGCCGGCGTCGGCGCTCCCCAGGTCACCGCGATCTACGAAGCCGCGCTCGCCGCCCAGGCCGCCGGGGTCCCGATCATCGGCGACGGCGGCCTGCAGTACTCCGGCGACATCGGCAAGGCGCTCGCCGCCGGCGCCAGCACCGTCATGCTGGGCAGCCTGCTCGCGGGCTGCGAGGAGTCGCCCGGCGAGCTGATGTTCATCAACGGCAAGCAGTTCAAGTCGTACCGGGGCATGGGCTCGCTCGGCGCGATGCAGTCCCGTGGCCAGGGCCAGTCCTTCTCCAAGGACCGCTACTTCCAGGCCGAGATCTCCTCCGACGACAAGCTCATCCCCGAGGGCATCGAGGGCCAGGTCCCCTACCGCGGGCCGCTCGGCACCGTGCTGCACCAGCTCGTCGGCGGCCTCCGCCAGACCATGGGCTACGTCGGCGCCGCGACGATCGACGAGATGGAGTCCAAAGGCCGCTTCGTCCGCATCACCGCGGCCGGGCTCAAGGAGAGCCACCCCCACGACATCCAGATGACCGTCGAAGCCCCGAACTACCAGTCCCGCTGACGCGTACGGCACAGCCCGCGGCCCCGTACGTACGGCCGCGGGCTTTCGCCTGCCGGCCCTGGGATAATGGGCCTGGCAAGCCACGAAGGAAAGGCCACACACGTGACTGAGATCGAGATCGGGCGGGGCAAGCGGGGCCGCAGGGCCTACGCATTCGACGACATCGCCGTCGTCCCGAGCCGGCGCACCCGGGACCCGAAGGAGGTCTCGATCGCCTGGCAGATCGACGCCTACCGCTTCGAGCTGCCGTTCCTCGCGGCGCCGATGGACTCCGTGGTCTCCCCGGAGACCGCGATCCGCATCGGCAACCTCGGCGGGCTCGGGGTGCTCAACCTCGAGGGCCTGTGGACGCGGTACGAGGACCCGGAGCCGCTGCTGGCCGAGATCGCCGAGCTGGACGACGCGGCGGCCACCAAGCGGCTGCAGGAGATCTACGGGGAGCCGATCAAGGAAGAACTGATCGGTCAGCGCATCAAGGAGGTGCGCGACGCGGGTGTGGTCACCGCCGCCGCACTCTCCCCGCAGCGCACCGCCCAGTTCTCCAAGGCCGTAGTCGACGCGGGCGTCGACCTGTTCGTCATCCGGGGCACGACCGTCTCCGCCGAGCACGTCTCGGGCTCGCACGAGCCGCTGAACCTCAAGCAGTTCATTTACGAGCTCGACGTCCCGGTCATCGTCGGCGGCTGCGCCACCTACACCGCCGCCCTGCACCTGATGCGTACCGGCGCGGCCGGCGTCCTCGTCGGCTTCGGCGGCGGCGCCGCGCACACCACCCGCAACGTGCTGGGCATCCAGGTGCCGATGGCGACCGCCGTGGCCGACGTGGCGGCCGCCCGCCGCGACTACATGGACGAGTCGGGCGGCCGCTACGTCCACGTCATCGCCGACGGCGGCTTCGGCGCCAGCGGCGACCTCCCCAAGGCCATCGCCTGCGGCGCCGACGCCGTGATGATGGGCTCTCCGCTCGCCCGCGCCACCGACGCACCGGGCCGCGGCTTCCACTGGGGCATGGAAGCGGTCAACACCGAACTGCCGCGCGGCAAGCGCATGAACCTCGGCACCGCCGGCACGACGGAGGAGATCCTCCTCGGCCCGTCCCACGCACCGGACGGCTCGATGAACTTCTTCGGTGCCCTGCGCCGTTCGATGGCCACGACGGGCTACAGCGACCTCAAGGAGTTCCAGCGCGTCGAGGTGACGGTGTCTCCCACGCACCACCGCTGACGTCTGCCGACGTAGGCAGCACCAAGGGCCCGGACCGCGCTCCTCGCGCGGTCCGGGCCCTGTCCGTAAGGCACTTCTTTACGTCACTTCTTCTTTCCGAAACCCGGGGCGAAGTAGATCGTGTACTTGCCGTTGCCGGTCCGGTTGCTCTCGATGACCTTGTGCACGCGGTATCCGGCCTGCTTGAGCGTGGGCTGGAGCGCGGTGTCGATGCCGGCGGTCTGGGTGAAGTCCAGCACGACGATCGAGTAGAGGTGGTCCTTGACGGCGGCCTGGAGGGCCGGGGTCCCGCTGAGGGTCTTCTTGGTCTTGGGATCGGTGTAGCTCTTGCCCACCAGGTCCTGCCACTGCTGCCAGTTGGAGGACTCGCGCAGGTAGTAGGCCGGGACGTCGTAGTTCTCGACCAGATACTCGTCCTTGCCCTTGTGGACGTAGGGCTTCAGCGCGGACACCAGGCCCGTGGAGTCCGGCCACTCGTTGAACATGTACGAAGCCTGGCTCGCTCCCACATAGCCGAGGGGGCCGACGACCAGTGCGGTGACGAGGACGCTCGCCACGACATGGACCTTGCTCCGCAGGGCGGCGAAGATCCGGGCGAGCAGGAGTCCGGCGACGATGCAGGCGAACCAGGCGCCGAAGTCGACGTGCTTTTGCAGGGACAGCCAGGTGTGGATGCGGACCTGGTTCACCGGCGCGAGCAGACCGCCCGCCAGCAGGACCAGGGCGAGCCAGAACTCGGCCCGGTTGTTCTTGCCGCGCGAGGTGGAGAACAGGGTCACAATCACGCCGATGAGGGTCAGGACCAGCAGGGGGCCCACCCACTTCGCGGCCTCCTCCGCCACATACGAGGCGGAGTCGGTGCCCGGCGTACGCATCAGGGTGGTGTGGTTGAACCCGTCGACGTAGGTCGTCGCCGAGACGGCGGGGACGACGAGGGCGATCAGCCAGACGACCGCGAGTTCGATTCCCCGCCGCCACCGGGCGCGCTCCCAAGGGGATCCTCCGCTGCCCGCGAATACGGCGATGCCCAGGATCACGGGTGCCCACAGCAGCGAGGCGTACTTAGTCCAGTCGGCCAGGGCCATGGCGACGGCGGCGACAACCGTGCTGGGGTATCCGCCGCCGGTCGTCAGCCGCACCGTGAAGTAGCCGGCGCAGGCGACCAGCGCGAGCGCCATCGAGTCATAGGTGGAGTATCCGCCCAGGAACTGGGTGGGTCCCATGGCGGCGAACAGCGCCGCCGCGAAGAAGGCGGCGAGCGAGCCGTACATCCGCCTCGTCGCCGCGTGGACCGCGAGGGTGGCGGAGAGCATGAACACCAGGCTCAGCAGCCGCGTGCCGCGCAGGCCACCGACGATATCGGAGAGCGCCACCACGACCGGGTACAGCAGCGGCGAGCCGGAGAAGAAGCTCTCGTACGAGGCGACGGGGTCCCCGTGCACCAGATGCGCGAGCTCCTGGTATCCCGAGTAGATGTACGTGCCCTCGTCGACGAACGCGGTGTTGGCGCCGGTGAGGCGGAAGGAGAGCACACCCTGGACCAGCAGCACCACGAGCAGCGGCAACCAGTCCGTGCGGAACACGGCCTTGGGAGGCTTGACGACCGGTGCCGGCGGCCGGCGGCGTGTTTTCCTGTCAGCCGCGCGGCGGGCGGCTGCGTCCTGGGTAACCGTTCCCAGCGGCATGGTGGCGGGGTCGGCCGGGCCTGGGGCGGGGCGGCCAGGCGCAGGTCTGGTGCCTGTGCCGGCTCGCGGTCCGGCGCCCTCGGGTCGGATCCAGGTTCCATCTGCAGTCATCAGGCGGTCTTTCTCGCTCGGAAGTCGGCGCCTTGACCCGACGGAACGCCCCCCCGCCGGTCTATCGCTCAAGTGTGTGGACGATGTGTGGATGATAAGCCATCGTCATGACGCCAGACCGTTGTAGGGCAGCTGCCAGCGCTGCGACGCTCCGTTGTGGCAGGGCTTCAGCTGGGCGGTGACGCCAACCGCAAGCGAGCCGCCAGCGGTGTCCAGACAGCGGCCGGACGCGGTGTTTACGAGGCGGTGGCCCGGGTCGGTGGCCCAGCGCTGGGGGGTGCCGCCGGTGCAGGCGGCCAGCACGGCCGTCGTGACGCTACCGCTCTTCTTCGCGGGCTGGAGGCAGCGCCCGCCTGTCCGCAGCGAACCGTCGTTGGCCACTGTCCAGGTCGTCTTTCCTCCGGCGCCTCCGCAAGACCCGGTAGCGGGGCGGCCGTCCGCCCGCAGGCAGATCCCGGCGGCTCCGGATCGCAGGACCCCGACCGGCAGGCCGACGCTGTTGTGGAAGGCGAAGGAGAAGGTGCGCAGGCCGACTCCGCCGTTCCAGATCTCGAAGCCCGCCGCCACCTTGCACAGGTACGACTCCGGCGGGACGTAGCCGCGTTGGAGTGCGTCGGCGGTGAACAGCCGGAGGTCGAGTCGGCGGGCGGTATGGGTCGGCTCGGCCCTGACGTAGCTGATCACGCTGTGCGCACCGGTGATGGGGGCCGCGAAGACCGCGTAGGAGGCGTCCCCCAGGGTGACTGTCCCCGGAATGCGGCTCCCTGCGGGCGCAATGTCGTCGGTGGCGTCGAGCCAGATCATCACCTCAGCGCTGGAGGCGGAGTCGCAGTTGCCGGCGCTCGGGCCGTACCAGAGGTCGTAGGCCATGTTGTACGAACCCGAGGCGGCGGCCCAAGCGCTCCAGTCGCTGGTCGCGTCGCCCAGGTCGCCGACCCGCACCGGCAGCCCGGACGTGCCGGGGACGGTGGCGATGTTGGGATAGGCGTCAGGGGCTTTCGGATTCTTCGCGACGAGCCCGCGCACTGCGGAGACGGTGAAGCCGGTGCTGCCGGGTGTGTCCAGGCACAGGCTACCGGCGGAGGTGTTCCACGCGTTCGGCTCGATGCTGAACTTCCCCGTTTCCACCAGGCGCTGGGGGAAGGGCTGCCGCGTCGACGTGCACACATCGACAGGGCCGGATGCGGATGCCGAGGCCGATGTGGTTTTGGTCGGCGTCGGGCTCTCCGCGTCCGAGCAGCCGCCGAGCAGGCCGATCACGGTGCTACAGGCAACCACCGCCCGGATAGCCCGTATTGACCCGATCAGAGATCCCCGAGGGGTCGCGGTTACCACGATGTGCTCTTTCCTGTGCGATATCAATGAGGCGTAGATCACTCCATATGACCAGTCACGATCGCATTTCGAGCATGATTCGATGTCCGATACGCGCCCATATATGCATGGTTGGTTTCAGAATCCCTCGAAAGCGTTCACGTACTATCCTCATCTGTCCTTAGGATTCTCAGGCACGCTCTGGGTATCTATCCATTTGTCCGGGTTCCCGGGGGGAAAGAGCATGACCGTCACCGATGGCCTTCCGGTCACGGGCGGAGGCAGAGATGCCAGCTCGCATCGCAAGCTGAAGCGGGGGCAGCCCGTCCGCGCATGGCGTGGACTGCTGCCGCAGCCGCCTGACAACGCGGAGAAGTACTCCTACACAAGCCGCAACCTGTGGATTCTCACCCTCTGCTCAATCGTCAGCTTCTGCTGCTTGCTGGTGAGTCAGGTCGCGCTCGCAGGGTCGAGTCCCTGGCTGTGGGTGTACATGCCGTTCCTGTTGTTCACGGTGGTGTACTACCTGGTTTCCCTCAAGGTAAACGGCTTCACCAAGGACTTCGACCTGAAGGGGCACCGCGCGCTGGTGCGGGCTTGGCGCCCGGAGCGCTACCCGACAGTCGACGTGTTCCTGCCCGTGTGTGGCGAGCCGATCGAGGTGCTGCACAACACCTGGACCCATGTCGCGCGGCTGCGGGACCGGTATCCCGGAGTGGTGACGCCGTATGTCCTGGACGACGGGGCGAGCCCCGCACTCGCCTCGATGGCCGTGGATTTCGGCTTCGTGTACGGCAGTCGGCACAAGCGGGGTTGGTTCAAGAAGGCCGGCAACCTGCACTTCGGATTCCAGAACTCCGACGGTGAGTACATCCTCATCCTCGACGCCGACTTCGCCCCTCGGGACGATCTCCTCGAGGAACTGCTCCCCTATATGGAGAAAGACCCGGATGTCGGGATAGTCCAATCCCCCCAGTTCTTCCGGATTCTCGATTCCCAGAACTGGATCGAGCGCGGCGCGGGAGCGGTACAGGAGCTCTTCTATCGCTCCGTCCAGGTTTCCCGGCAGAGCAACGACGGTGCGATCTGCGTGGGTAGCTGCGCCGTCTACCGGCGGGCCGCCCTGGAGACCAACGGTGGGACCACGCTGATCGAGCACTCCGAGGACGTGCACACCGGATTCGACCTGCGCGGACTCGGGTGGGACCTGCGCTATGTGCCCGTGGCCCTGTCCACTGGCGTCTGCCCGGACACCGCGGGGGCGTTCTTCAATCAGCAGTACCGCTGGTGCTCGGGGTCGATGAGTCTGCTGGGTAGCAAGAAGTTCTGGCAGGCCAACCTCCGGCCGGAGTCGCGGATGTGCTACATGTCGGGATTCTTCTACTACATTCACACGGCGCTGTTCACCTTCGCCTCACCTATCATCCCGATCGTGCTTCTGCTGGTGATGCCGGACAAGCTGCAGATCGCGAACATGGGACTGGTCATACCCAGCCTGGTCTACACGACGCTGATCTTCCCTCTCTGGCACCGCAACCCGTACCGTCTCGAGGCGTGGGCGGCCCGGATGATGTACGGCTGGGCCCACGTCTTCGCCATCTGGGACATCCTCCGCCGCAACCGCATGGCCTGGCAGCCGACCGGGTCGAGCGGCGCCAAGAAGAACAAGACCAGGCGCTTCTGGCTCGGCATGATCTTCTGGAGCGGCGGCACGGCCGCGGTCTGGGTGGGCGCCGCGACCTGGCGGATGCTCACCATGCAGCCGCTGGACTTCGCCCTTGTGCTCGCCTCCGGTCTGTTCTACGCCGTGGTCGTGGGGCGAGTTCTCGTTCAGCCGCGTAACAGTGAAGTTGTGTGATTCTCCTGTCTACAAACCATCGCGGCGTCGTCTCCCGGCGCGCGCTTCCGCTGCTGGCACTCCTGTCGGCCTGCCTGATGCTGCTGACCGCGTGTGGTCTGGACGGCAGTTCCGGTACGGCCACGGAAGGAGGGACGCACAACGGGGCCTCGACCGGCGGGGCGAGCGAGGCGGCCCCGGTCACCCCCTATGACGTCACGCCGCTGCTCAAGCCGAGCCACAAGTACCTGGGAGCCGCGCTGGCCGGCGTGCCCCGGTCCCTGGCGGCGCTCAGCAAGTACACCGCCAACACCGGCAAGCAGCCCAACGTCCTGGAGTACTACGCGGCCTGGGGCGACGGTTTCGACACCAGCGGCGTCCGCCGCATCTACAACGCCGGTGCGCTGCCGTTCATGGCCTGGGAGCCCTTCAAGCCCTCCCTCGCGTCCATCGCGAGCGGCAAGTCCGACGCCTACATCAAAACCATGGCGAAGGACATCGTCGCGCTCAACCTCCCCATCGCCATCAGCTTCGGGCACGAGATGAACGGTGACTGGTACTCCTGGGGCCGCACGAAGAACAGCGCCGCCGATTATGTACGGGCCTGGCGCCATATCCACGACGTCTTCGAGAACGCCGGCGCGAGCAATGTGATCTGGGTGTGGTCCCCCAACGTCATCAACCCGATGCCCAACGTCAAACTCAAGCCGTACTACCCCGGCGACGCCTACGTGGACTGGGCCGGGATGATCGGCTACTACACCCTCACCGGGGCGAAGACATTCGACACCCTCTACGGGCCGACGATGCGTCAGATCCGTACCTTCACCAAGAAGCCGTTCTTCATCGCCGAGACCGCGTCCCAGGAGGGGCAGCGCCGCAGCGCGGATGTCGACAGCCTCTTCACCGGCGTGACCGACCACGCTGACGTCATCGGATTCATCTGGTTCAACATCCCGAAGCGCGCGGACTGGCGCATCGAGATCAGCCCGATAGCCCTTGCGGAGTTCAAGAAGCGCGCAGCCGACTCCCGCTTCGGCTTCGACATCAGGAAGCAGTGATGAACAGAGAAGCTGACTCCTGGTTCAGCCCGACCAGCCCGCCGCCCGCATGGGTCGACGAGCACGGCGGTCCGGTCCCTTACTACCCGCCAGCGCCGGTCCACGTCCAGGTCGCACCTCCCGTGGTGCCCGACCGTTACGAGCCGGATCAGTACCTGCCCGATCAGTACCTGCCCGACCCGTACGAGGCCGAACCGGCCGAGGAAAAGGCGGCGTACGAGATACCCGAGACGCCCGAGACCGGATGGTCCGGGGCCCCGAGCCGGCGGCGACGCTGGATCGGCCGGATCGTGCTCGCCGGCGTGCTGCTCATTCAGGCGGCGCTTTCGCTGAGTCTGGGCAATACGGCGGATTTCGCCGAGGCGGCTTCGCTGGTCCTCGGCCGCCAGGAACTCGATCACCTGCTCAACGGGCTCGCGGTCACCACCGACCTGGTCCATGGGTACCCCGGCTCGCCCTCGCTGTACCCAGTGCTGGCCGGGGCCGCCGAGAAGGTCTACGGGCTGACCGGGGCCCGGCTGCTCAGCCTGCTTTTCGCACTGGCCGCAACCGCGCTGGTCTACTCCCTGACCCGCCGCCTGTTCAACGAACGTGTGGCGATCTGCGGCGCCGGAGCCTACGCCGTCCTGCAGTCCACCGTCGTCGTGGGCTACTACGTGTCCCCAGATGCACTCGCGATCCTGCTGGTCGCGTTCGCGGTGTGGATCGTCGTGTACACCAACCGTGCCCCGGTGGCTGCCGTGCTCGCCGCCGCGCCGGTCGCCGCCCTCGCGGCGGCGGTCGAGCACGCAGCGGTGCTCGTACTCCCGACCCTCCTACTCCTGGCCGTGCTCACCTCGTGGCCGCTGCCTACGAAGGGCTTGTTGCGCGGTCTCCTGCTGGGTGCGGGAACCCTCGGCCTGCTGACGGTGACCGGTGCCCTCAGCAGCATCCGGAACGGCACGTTCGCGCGGGGCCAGGGGACCGAGAGCGCCCTTGCCATCCTCACCACCTCCGCCCAGTGGAGCGGCCTGTTCCTATTGGTCGCCTGCGGCGGGGCGGTGGCTTATCTCCGGCGTGCACGCATGTACGAGGTGGTCGACGCGAAGATCGTCGACAGCGCGCCGCTGCGCCGCGCCGCGCTGGGCCTGACCCTGTGTGCGACGGCGGTGCTCGTTCCGCTCCTCCAGGCCCAACTGCACACGTCGGCGGCGATGTTCCGGCACATCGGCCTCGGTCTGCTCTTCGCCGCCCCCCTGGCCGGGGTCGGCATCACCCGAATGGTCGGTGCCCACTTCCGTCAGCCTCAGCTGGGCATCCTGGTGTGGGTCCTGATGCTGGCTCTCGGCATTTCCCAGTCGACCCTGCGATTCGAGAGCTGGCCGGACTCCACCCCCCTGGTCGGCGTCCTGCGCGCTCATGTCAGCGCAAAGGGCCACTACCTCAGCGAAGTGGAAGGCGTCCCGCAGTACTACCTTCGCGACGTCACCGCCCCCACTCAGTGGACTTCGGTCCGGGCCCTGGGTGCGGCCGGCACCGCCGCCGCCGTCAAGAAGGGCTACTTCGGCCTGATTGTCCTCGACAGCGGGCCGACCGCCACCGAGGACAAGGCCGTCACGACGGCTCTCACCACGGCCATCCGCTCCAGCGCCCGTTACCGGCTGATCGCCCAGCTCCCCTATCACGTCTCCGGCGGGTCCGGGACGTACCGGGTCTACGTCAAGCAGTAGTCCCGCCTGTCATCCGCTAGGAGGTGCCGCCACCATGCGGCTCACAGTCATCGGCACCGGCTACCTCGGTGCCACCCACGCCGCCTGCATGGCGGAGCTCGGGCACGAGGTGCTCGGCGTCGACGTCGACCCCGACAAGGTCGCCGCGCTCGGCGCCGGGCGGGTGCCCTTCCATGAGCCGGGGCTCGAGGAACTGCTGGCCCGGCACACCGCTTCCGGGCGGCTGCGGTTCACCACCTCGTACGAGGAGGCGGCGGCCTTCGGCCGGGTGCACTTCGTGTGCGTCGGCACGCCGCAGCGCAAGGACACCGACTCCGGTGCCGCGGACATGAGTTACGTGGACGGGGCGGTCGAGGCGCTCGCCGCGCATCTGGGCGAGGGCGCGCTGGTGGTCGGCAAGTCGACGGTTCCGGTGGGGACGGCCCAGCGGCTGGCGGGGCGGCTGCCGGCGGGGGCGGAGCTGGCGTGGAACCCGGAGTTTCTGCGGGAGGGGTTCGCGGTGCGGGACACGCTGAGCCCGGACCGGCTGGTGCTGGGGCTGGAGAGCGCGTCTGCAGAAACGCTTCTGCGCGAGGTGTACGCGGCCGTGATCGAGGCCGGGACTCCGGTGGTGACGGCGGACTTCCCGACCGCCGAGCTGGTGAAGACCGCCGCCAATGCCTTCCTGGCCACCAAGATCTCCTTCATCAACGCAATGGCGGAGGTCTGCGAGGCCTCCGGCGGCGACGTCTCCGTACTGGCCCGCGCCATCGGCCACGACGACCGCATCGGCGCCCGCTTCCTGCGGGCCGGGGTCGGCTTCGGCGGGGGCTGCCTCCCCAAGGACATCCGCGCCTTCGCCGCCCGGGCGGAGGAACTGGGCGCCGGCGAGTCGTTGGCCTTCCTGCGCGAGGTCGACGCGATCAACCTGCGGCGCCGGGACCGGGTCGTCGACCTGGCGCGGGAGCTGTGCGGCGGATCGCTGGCCGGACTGCGGGTGGCGGTGCTCGGCGCGGCCTTCAAGCCCGACTCCGACGACATCCGGGACTCGCCGGCCCTCGATGTGGCCGCCCGCATCCATCTGGAGGGCGCCGAGGTCGCGGTGTACGACCCCAAAGCCATGGACAACGCCCGCAAGGCGTACCCGGTGCTCGGGTACGCGGCATCCGCGAAGGACGCGGTGCACGGGGCCGATGTCGTACTGCACCTGACCGAATGGCAGGAATTCCGGGACCTGGACCCGGCGGAGCTGGCCCACAGCACCGCCCGGCAGCGGATCGTCGACGGCCGGGGGGCCCTCGACGAGAAGCGCTGGACGGCCGCCGGCTGGTCCTTCCACGCACTGGGCCGCCCGCATACGCCGGCCCCTCGAACCGAGGAGAGACAGTGAACACACCGGACACGGCGGCGCGGATCTACGCGCCCTGGGGGGACGTACCGGTCACGGTCGTCATGCCGACCTACAACGAAGCGGCCAATCTGCCGCGCATCGCCGAGATCGTGCTCGCCCTCCCGCTCCCGGGCCTGCACCTGAAGATCGTCGACGACAACAGCCCCGACGGCACCGGCCGCATCGCCGAGGAGCTCGCCGAGAAGGCCAACACCGGCGGCCGCAACCGCATGAGCGTCCTGCACCGCACCGCCAAGGACGGCCTTGGTCGCGCCTACGCGGCGGGCATGTCCGCCGCGCTCGACGAAGGCGCCGAATTCGTGGTCCAGATGGACGCCGACGGCAGCCACCCGGCCCATGTCATCCCGCAGATGCTGGGAACCGCGCTGGCCACGGGGGCGGGTTTCGTCGTGGGCAGCAGGTACGTGGACGGGGGGTCCCTGGACGAGGAATGGGGGAAGCACCGGCAGTTGCTCTCGCGCTTCGCCAACCGCTACGCGCGTGCCGTCCTGGACACCAAGATCCGTGACATCACCGCCGGCTTCAACCTCTGGCGGGCGAGCACGTTGCTCGACGTGGACCTCAGGACGCTGGACAGTGCCGGCTACAGCTTCCAGGTGGAGCTGAAGTTCCTGGCGGCGCGCAAGGGTCACAACGGGGTGGAGATCCCGATCCGTTTCGAGGAGCGCACCGAAGGCGTGTCGAAGATGACCCTTGCGACGCAGATGGAGTCGGCGCTGGTGCCACTGAGGCTGCGGCTGCGCAACCGCCGCGGCTGACCGCCTTCCGCAAGCCGTCCCCACCCGGCCCGAGACGGCCAGGTGGAACCTGCACCCCGTCCGGCCGGTGGCAGGGACGGCGGCGCGACGAATGGATCCCTGAGCCCTGAGGCCGCCGAGAAAAGGAACGTGACTTCACCATGAGCGGACGGCACGCCCTTCCTTCGCGGCTGGGAAATGTGTATAGCGAAATCGCGAAGTTCGGTGTGGTGGGGCTCTCGGGATTCGTGGTCAATCTCGCGGTCTTCAACCTGATGAGAAACGTTGCCCACTGGCAGACGGTCAGGGCAAGTGTGCTGGCGACGGTCTGCGCCATCATGGGCAATTATCTCGGCCTGCGCCATTTCGCGTACCGGGACCGCGGCCGGGATGACGGCAAGCGGGAGATGGGTCTTTTCCTCTTCTTCAGCGCGGTCGGCCTGGTGATCGAGAACTCAGTGCTCTACGCGGCCACCTACGGATTCGGCTGGGACAGCACATTTGCCAACAACGTGTGCAAGTTCGTCGGCATCGGTATCGCGACACTGTTCCGTTTCTGGTCTTACCGTACGTGGGTTTTCACGGACTCCGGCGGCCACCCGGACCGAACCGCGGAAGCCGCGGGGCGCGAAGTCCGCCCTCCGCACCCCCCACCGTCAGATGACGATCGTGGAACGAAGGCTGTTCGAGTGATGCGCGAACAAGTCAGCGGATGATACGAACAACTCCTTCGACTTCGTGACTTGTGCCGGCCTGTGACCCTTCCGGGCCCGAATCTCGGGAGGTCCGGCTTGGCCAGGTTTTTCATGCCTTCACGTCTCGGCCGCCATCGCGACGGGCAACGCCGGAGGCGTACGCGGCTGTCCGCCATCTCCGCCGTGGCCAGTGCGGCCCTGATCGGGACGATGATCGCTCTGGTGGGATCGTTGGCCCAGGCCGACGCGAGCACCCAGGGCGTGGACAACCTGCGCACCAACTGGGACCAGAACGAATCCGGGCTCTCCCCGGCGGTCGTCCAGTCCTCCGCCTTTGGCCAGCTCTTCGCCACCAAGCTCGACGGGCAGATATACGCCCAGCCGCTGGTGGTGGGTGACGAGGTGATCGCGGTCACCGAGAGCAACACCGTGTACCTCCTCAACCGCACCACTGGTGCGATCGATTGGAGCAAGAACTACGGATCCGCGTGGCCTGCCTCGGCGATCGGCTGCGGTGACCTGACGCCCAATGTGGGGGCGACCGCGACCCCCGTCTACGACTCCGCCACCAACGCCCTCTACTTCACCACCAAGGTCGACGACGGCACGTCCACGCACCGCCACCCGCAGTGGCTGATGCACGCGGTGGACCCGACCTCCGGGACCGAGCTCCCCGGGTGGCCGGTCACCATCAGTGGCAGCCCAAGTAATGACCCGAGCCTCAGTTTCGATGCCTACTACGAGCAGCAGCGCCCCGGCCTGCTGCTGATGGACGGCGTCGTCTACGCGGGCTTTGGCGGTCACTGCGACGCGTGGCCGTACCGCGGCTACGTAGTCGGCGTGAGCACCACCGAGCACAGCATCAATTCGATGTGGGCCACCGAGACAGGTGCCAGTGTCAGCGGCGCCGGCATCTGGCAGGCGGGCGGCGGCCTGGTCTCCGACGGTTCGGGCCGGATCTTCTTCAGTACCGGAAACGGCATTAGCCCGGCTCCTGGCTCCGGCAAGGCCGTGCAGGGCACCCTGGCCGAGTCCGTGGTCCGCCTACAGGTCAATGCGGACAAGAGCCTGAGCACGGCCGACTTCTTCAGCCCGAGCAACGCCGCCACCCTGGACGTGAACGACCAGGACATCTCCTCAGGCGCTCCGATGGCGTTGCCCGACGGCTTCGGCACCAGCGCGCACCCGCACCTGTTGGTCCAGCAGGGCAAGGATGGCCGGGTGTTCCTCCTCGACCGCGACAACCTGGGCGGCATGGGCCAGGGAGCCTCGGGCGGCGACGCCGCGGTGAACGTGTCCGGTCCCTACCAGGGGCTATGGGGCCACCCCGCGTTCTGGGGCGGCGCCGGCGGCTATGTCTATATCGTCGGCAACTACGGTCCGCTGCGCGCGCTGAAGTACGGCGTGAGCAGCGGCGGCACTCCCGCGCTCACGCTCACCGGCCAGAGCCAGGACACTTTCGGCTATACCAGCGGCTCGCCCCTCGTCACATCCAACGGCATGGACGAGTCCAGTGCCCTGGTGTGGATGGTCTCCGCGAGTGGCTCCTCCGGGGTCAACGGCGCCCTGCGCGCCTACAGTCCCGTTCCCGACGGCAACGGCCTGCTGCCACTGCAGTGGTCCGCGCCGATCGGCACCGCGACCAAGTTCAGCACTCCGACCGCTAGCGGCGGCAAGGTCTACGTGGGCACCCGGGACGGCGTGCTGTACGGCTTCGGCAGCCCGGCCAGGACCGCCCTGACCGCGGCATCCCTCGACTTCGGCCAGGTCGGCGTCGGCAGCAGCGGCTCGGCCAGCATGACTTTGACGGCCACGCAGGACGTCAGCATCACCGGGCTCACGGCCTCCGGCGCGTTCTCGGTCACCACGCCCGCGTCCGCCATGCCCACGGCCGGGCAGCCCACGGCGCTGGCGACGGACGCCACACTGGATGTACCGATCAGCTTCACTCCCACGACCACCGGCGGCATCAACGGGACGCTGACAGCGAATCTCTCGGACGGTCAGAAACTGGTGTTCGCGCTCCACGGCGTGGGCACCAAACCCGGTCTTGGGGCAGCGCCGGGCGCCCTGGACTTCGGGGAAGTGTCCACCGGCACCACCTCGACGCTGAACCTGCAGATCACCAACACCGGTACTCAAGCGGAGACAATCGACTCCATCACCCCGCCCTCCGGTTCATTCGTCGCCTCCGGGCTGCCGGCTGCGGGCACGGTCGTGCCCGTTGGTGGTTCGTTCGTGGCCTCGGTTACGTATACGCCGGTCGGCAGCCAGGCAGACAGCAACTCACTGGTGATCACCAGCAGCAGCGGAGGCGGCTCGCACACCCTGAACGTGCTGGTCAGCGGCACGGCCATCACCGGCCAAGGGCACCTGGCGTTCTCCACGAGCTCGCTGGACTTCGGCTCGGTCCCGATTGGCAGCTCGAAGTCGCTCTCGTTCACCATCACGAACACCGGCAACATCCCCGTGACGGTAACCAAGGCCAAGGCGCCGACGGGTGACTTCAACAGCCCGGTGCAGCTGTCCGAGGGCTTGACCATCGGTCCGGACCAGACCGCCGTGCAGAGCGTGACGTTCACTCCGCGTTCGGCTGTGGATTCGAGCGCTTTCTACGAGGTCAGTGGCACCGGGGTCAACGCGGACGGCAGCGCCCAGGGCGCCATGTACGTGCCTATTACGGGAACCGGCACCGGCACGGCGACGACTACCTCCGCGAAGGACGGGCTGTGGCAGGCCAACGGCACGACGGTGCTGGCTGACGACGGCAGCATCCAGCTGACCCCGGCCGCCAGTTACCGGGCGGGCACGGCGGTCTACACCAAGCCGCTCAGCACCGACGGCTTGCGGGCGACCTTCACCGCGCAGTTCGGTCCCGGGGCCAGCGGCAACGGCTTGACCCTTTCGCTGCTGGACCCGGCACAGAACTCTGCCTCGGCGCTGGCGCAGGGGGGCAGCCTAGGTATCGCGGGGCAGCCGGGCGTGGTGGTCGCCCTCAACACCGGCTATAACAGCACACTTCAGATGCAGAACTTCGTCGGTGTCGGCTACAGCACTTCCGGCTCGTCGACGATCGACTACCAGTCGGTGGCCAAACTCAGCACCTCCCTGCGCCAGGGCACGCACCAGGTGGATGTCCAGGTGGCCGGCGGCCATGTCTATGTCTGGGTCGACGGGACGCAGGAACTGGACGCCACACCCACGTTGACGACCAACGCGCTGGTGGCCTTCTCCGCGGCGACGGGCGGGGGTGGTGACGCGCATACGGTGAGCGGCCTGGTCATCAGCGGCGTAGCGACCTCCGACCCCTCGCCGCCGGTCACCCCGACGCCGACGCCGACCCCGACCCCGACGCCGACCCCGACCCCGACGCCGACCCCGACGCCGACCCCGACCTGGACCGGTTACACGCCGGTCGGGCCGGCACGGGTCCTTGCGACGCGCTCGATCGCGGCGCACGGCAAGGTCAGCGTCACGCTGGCCGGCCACAACAAGATCCCGGCCAATGCCACCTCGGTGCTGGTCGATGTCGGGGTCAACGGGACCAAGGCGAGCAAGGGCAGCGTGATGGTCGAGCCGCACGGCTCGGCTGTGCCCAAGTACGGGACCGTCTACTGGAACACCTCGACCCAGTCCGTGGTGCACTCCGCTGTGGTGCGGCTCAGCAAGGGCGCGCTGGACGTCTACAACAGCAGCTCCAAGAGCGCGCCCACGTATGTGGACGTGCTGGGCTACTACGCGCCGAAGACCGGGAAGCTGCTCAAGTCGGTCCGCCCGGCTTATGTGCTGAACACCGCTCAGGGCGTGGGTCAGTCCACGAAGGCCGCGCTCGGGGCCAAGAAGACAGTCAGCGTGCTGGTGCGCGGCAAGGCCGGGGTGCCGACCAACGCCACCTCGGTGGTGCTCAATCTCGCGATCGGGAGCCCGGGCACCAAGGGCGGCCTCACAGTCTGGGCGCATGGAGCGACTCGTCCCGGGTCGTCGGTGCTCACCTGGGACGCGCACGGGGACCGGATGTCGAACCTGGTGACGGTTCCCATCGGCAGTACCGGGCGGGTCGACTTCTACAACTCGGGCAGCGGCAGCGTGAATGTGCTGGCCAGCGCGGTGGGCTACTACGCCACCACGACGGGCAAGTCATTCGTCGCCACGGCTTCGTCCACCGTCCTGGACACCCGCTCCGGGATCGGGCGCAGTGGCACGTCACCCCTGGCCAGTCACGGCGTCCTGAAGCTGCAGGTGGCGGGCAAGGGCGTCGTCCCCAAGGGAGCGACGGCGGTGCTGGTCGAGCTGGGGACCGTGTCCAGCAGCGGTGGCGGCTCGCTGACCGCATGGACGGACGGATCGAGCCAGCCCTCCCCGGCCAGCGTGTACTGGAACGTCGGCGGCCGTCTTACCACGAACCTGGCCGTGGTTCCGCTGACCTCGAACGGCAGGATCGACCTGCGTAACAACGGGTCGAAGAGCGTCGCGGTGTTCGGCGTGGTGCTCGGTTACTGGACCGGCTGAGCCGGGTCCGGGAACGGAACGCAAGCGGGCGGGGCGCCGACAGGTGTCCCGCCCGCCCCGCGTCTGCGGGGCCCGGCACCAACGTCCCCGGACAACACACCTACAGCCGCGCCGCCGCGCCCACGGGCGTCGCGCCGCGGGTGTCCAGCAGCAGCTGGGCCTTCACCGCCAGGCCCTGGAGATCGTACGTACGGTGATGCTGCAGCAGCACCGTCAGATCGGCGTCGGCCGCCGCCTCCCACAGTGAGTCGGCGCGCGGCACCGGGCGGTCCAGGACGCGCCACTCGGGGGCGTAGGGGTCGTGGTAGCCGATCTGGGCGCCCAGCTCGATGAGCCGGGTGGCGATCTCGCGGGCCGGAGCGCCCTGCTGGTCCGCGAGGTCGGCTTTGTAGGTGACGCCGAGCAGCAGGACGCGGGCGCCGCGCAGGGACTTGCCGTGTTCGTTGAGCAGGGCGGCGGCGCGCTGGACGACGTAGCGGGGCATGCGGGTGTTGACCTCCTGGGCCAGCTCGACCATGCGCAGCGGGTGGCCGAGGACGCGGCCCTGGTAGGAGAGGTAGTTGGGGTCGAGCGGCACCCCGTGGCCGCCGACGCCGGGGCCGGGGCGGAAGGCGTGGAAGCCGAAGGGCTTGGTCTCGGCGCAGCGGATGACGTCCCAGATGTCGACGCCGACGTCGTGGCAGAAGACGGCCATCTCATTGGCGAGCGCGATGTTGACGTGCCGGAAGTTGGACTCCAGGAGCTTGACGGTCTCGGCCTCGCGCAGTCCGCGGGCCCGTACGACGCGCTCGGTGAAGCGGCCGTAGAAGGCGGCGGCGGCCTCGGTGCAGGTGGAGGTGAGGCCGCCGATCACCTTGGGGGTGTTGGCGAGGGTGAAGTCCCGGTTGCCGGGGTCGGCGCGGCCGGGGGAGTAGGCGAGGTGGAAGTCGCGGCCCGCCCGCAGTCCGGAGCCCTCCTCCAGGATCGGCTGCAGGAATTCCTCCGTGGTGCCTGGGTAGACCGCCGACTCCAGGACGACGGTGGTGTGCGGGCGCAGCTGCGCGGCGAGCGTACGGGCGGCGGCCCCGACCGCCGACAGGTCCAGCACGCCGTCCTCGCCCAGCGGCGCCGGCGCGCAGATCACGGCGGTACGGACCCGGCCCAGCGCCACCGGGTCGGCGGTGGCGCGGAAGCCGCCGGCCAGCATGCGGCGTACGTCGGCGGCGGGCAGGGCGCCGGAGGGGACGCGGCCGGCGTTGACGGCGGCGACGGTGCGCTCGTCGGTGTCGTGGCCGATCACGGCGAGCCCGGCGGCGGTGGCCGCCTGCGCGAGGGGGAGTCCGGTGTGGCCGAGTCCGATGACAGCGAGGTCTGCGGGCATGGGGCGGTCCCTCTCCGTACGTTCCCGTACGTTCGTACGCGAGCCGAATGGCTCCAAAACAGGCTAACCAGACAGATAGGTGATATGACTGCTCGCCGCGCCGATATAGCGATATGCCGGACAGGCAAGGCTGGCCGTCCGACCGCTGACGGGTGACCCTGGATGGACGGGGACCCCCACCACGGGAGGCAACGAATGCGTACGGCGACACTCGGACCGGCGGAGCGGACCGCCGCGCTCGCGGGAATGGCGGAGAAGGAACTCGACATCCTCGTCGTGGGCGGCGGCGTCGTCGGTGCCGGCACCGCGCTGGACGCGGCGACCCGAGGCCTGTCCACCGGAATCGTCGAGGCCCGCGACTGGGCCTCCGGTACCTCCAGCCGTTCCAGCAAGCTCATCCACGGCGGCCTGCGCTACCTGGAGATGCTCGACTTCGGCCTCGTACGCGAGGCGCTCAAGGAACGCGGCCTGCTCACGCAGCGGCTCGCCCCGCATCTGGTGAAGCCGGTGCCTTTTCTGTATCCCTTGCAGCACCGCGGCTGGGAGCGGCTCTACACGGGCTCCGGCGTCGCCCTCTACGACGCCATGGCCATCTCCTCCGGGCACGGCCGCGGCCTCCCGCACCACCGGCACCTCTCGCGTCGGCACGCGCTGCGGATCGCGCCCAGCCTGAAGAAGGACGCCCTGGTCGGCGCCCTGCAGTACTACGACGCCCAGGTGGACGACGCCCGGTACGTCGCCACGCTGGTCAAGACGGCGGCGGCGTACGGCGCTCTGGCCGCGAACCGGGCCCGGGTCGTCGGCTTCCTGCGGGAGGGCGAGCGGGTCGTCGGCGCGCGGGTGCGGGATGTAGAGGGCGGCGGGGAGTACGAGGTCCATGCCAAGCAGATCGTCAACGCAACCGGCGTCTGGACCGACGACACCCAGGCCCTCATCGGCGAGCGCGGCCAGTTCCATGTGCGGGCCTCCAAGGGCATCCACCTGGTCGTCCCCAGGGACCGCATCCACTCCACCAGCGGCCTCATCCTCCGTACGGAGAAGAGCGTCCTGTTCGTCATCCCCTGGGGCCGGCACTGGATCATCGGCACCACGGACACCGACTGGGACCTCGACAAGGCCCACCCGGCGGCATCCAGCGCCGACATCGACTACCTGCTCGAGCACGTCAACTCGGTGCTGGCCGTCCCGCTGACCCGGGACGACGTAGAAGGCGTCTACGCCGGCCTGCGGCCCCTGCTGGCGGGCGAGAGCGAAGCCACCAGCAAGCTCTCCCGTGAACACACGGTCGCGCATCCGGTGCCGGGGCTCGTGGTTGTCGCCGGCGGCAAATACACCACGTACCGCGTCATGGCCAAGGACGCCGTCGACGAGGCCGTCCACGGCCTCGCCCACCGCGTCGCCGACTGCGTCACCGAGGAGGTCCCCCTCGTCGGAGCCGAGGGCTACCACGCCCTCTGGAACGCCCGCGCCCACCTCGCCGCCGACGCCGGCCTCCACGTGGTCCGCATCGAGCACCTCCTCAACCGCTACGGCGCCCTCACCGACGAGATCCTCCAGCTCATCCGCGCCGATGCGTCGCTCGGCGAGCCGCTCGCCGCCGCCGACGACTATCTGCGGGCCGAGATCGTCTACGGCGCGAGCCACGAAGGTGCCCGGCACCTGGACGACGTCCTCACGCGGCGGACCCGCATCTCGATCGAGACCTTCGACCGGGGCACGCGCAGTGCGCGGGAGGCGGCGGAGCTCATGGCGCCCGTCCTCGGCTGGGACAAGGAGCACATCGAGAAGGAGGTCGAGCACTACGAGAAGCGGGTCGAAGCCGAACGCGAATCCCAGCGCCAACCCGACGACCTCACCGCCGACGCCGCCCGCCTGGGCGCCCCCGACATCGTCCCCCTCTGACCAGCCGGGGCGGATCCTCCCCCACCCCGCCCCTTCCTGAGACCAGGGGGCGGAGCCCCTGACCCTCCCTCAGAGGGGTTACCCCCAGGTCCTCAAACGCCGGACGGGCTGAAGGGCCCAAGCGGTGGCCGGATATCGTTTGCGGCACGAGGGAAAGGGGCGGACCGTGGCGGACGAGGGACGGCTGGTGGCCGGGAGGTACCGGCTCGTGGAGCGGATAGGCCGCGGCGGGATGGGCACGGTGTGGCGGGCGGAGGACGAGCTGCTGGGCCGCGAGGTGGCGGTGAAGAGGCTGCATCCGCCGCAGGCGCACCTGCATGAGGATGAGCTGGCGACGCTGTTCGAGCGGACGCGACGGGAGGCCCGGGCGGCGGCGCGGATCAGCCACCCGAATGTGATCGTGGTGCACGATGTCCTGGAGGACGAGGGCCTGCCGACGATCGTCATGGAGTACGTGCCGTCGACGACCCTCGCGGAGCTGATCAAGAAGAACGGCCCGGTCGCCCCCGCAGAGGCCGCCCGCATCGGGCGCGGGATGATCGCCGCCCTGCGAGCCGCGCACGCCGCAGGCGTCCTGCACCGGGACGTCAAGCCCGGAAACGTACTGCTCGGGGCCGGGGGCACCTCCCGGACGGAGTCCGGGGGAGGCCGTGTCGTGCTCACCGACTTCGGTATCGCACAGGCGTCCGGCACGTCCACACTCACCCGGACGGGTGAACTGATCGGCTCGATCGACTTCCTCGCCCCCGAACGCCTGACCGGCCGCGCCCCCGGCCCTGAGGCGGACCTGTGGGCGCTGGGCGCGACGCTGTACCAGGCGGTGGAGGGAAAGTCGCCGTTCCGCCGGGACACCGCGATCGAGACGGCGTACGCGATCGCGACGGACGAGGTGCCCGAGGCCCCCAACGCCGGGCCGTTGGCGCCGGTGATCGCCGGGCTGATGGCGCGGGATCCGCAGGAGCGGCTGTCCGCGGAGGCGGCGGAGCGGCTGATGCGGGGCCCGGCGGCGGAGCCGGAGACGGCCCGGGTGGACCGGCGTGACCTGGTGGACCGGCGCGACCTGGCGGACCGGCGCGACCTGGCGGACCGGCGCGACCTGGCGGCCGCGGGAGCCGTACCGCCCCGGGCGCCCGCCTCGACGGAGTTCACCACCCCGCTGCGCAGGTCCGGACCCGGGGCGAAGCCCAAGCGCCGCCGCACCGCGGTCTGGCTCACCGCGGCGGCCGTCGTCCTGGCGGTCGCGGGAGGCGGGACGTATCTGGCGACCCGCACCCACACCGCCGGGAGCGGCCCGTCCGTGCAGAGCAACATCCGGCCGACGAGGCATCCCCATCCCACGCCGTCGCCCCCCACGCCGTCGCCCCCCGCGTCGAAGGCCGCCGCCGCACCCGTTCCGGAGGGCTACGCGCTCTCCGACGAGACCGACCGTGGCTACTCCGTCCCCGTCCCCGACGGCTGGACCCGCCAGGTCAACGCCAACGGCCACGACATCGACTTCATCGACCCCACCAAAAAGGTCGACCTCAAGGTCAGCAACCTCGACTTCGCCGGCTCCAGCCCCCTCCAGCACTGGAAGGAACTCGAGCCCGAGACCGCAGGACAAGTCGGCGCCACCTACAAGCGGCTGCGGATGAACAGCACCCTCTGGCGCGCACAGCCCGCCGCCGTCTGGGAGTTCACCTTCCAGGGCAAGGCCCGCGCGTGGCACGCCATCGATCTGAGCTTCGGCCAGGAGGGTGGCACCGAGTACGCGATCTACCTCTCGGCGCCGGACGAGCAATGGACCACATACAAACCGGTCTTCGACAACGCCGTCGCCGGATTCCGGCTCGCCGGGTAACGCGCCGGGCAGGGGGTGCGCAAGATCGCGCGTTGGAGTCAGGGATGATGGTGCCTCATCGAGAACAGCGGGGGCCAGGTAGCGGCTGAGCCCCTTGCCGGTCGCACCATCTTCAGTGACTGCAGAGGGATTTCATGGGCCAGGCGCAAGGCACGGGCGGCGGCACCGGCGGCGGTACCGGCGACACCGACCGCACCGATGGACGTCTGCTCGCCGGCCGGTACCGGCTCGGTGAGGTCCTCGGCAAGGGCGGCATGGGCACGGTGTGGCGGGGGCTGGACGAGACCCTCGGCCGCACCGTCGCGGTGAAGGAGCTGCGCTTCCCGCACAACATCGACGAGGACGACAAGCGACGCCTCGTCACCCGCACTCTCCGCGAGGCCAAGGCGACCGCCCGGATCCGCAACACCGGTGCCGTCACCGTCTTCGACGTCGTCGAGGAGGACGACCGGCCCTGGATCGTGATGGAGCTGGTCGAGGGCCGCTCGCTGTCCGACGCGATACGCGAGGACGGTCCCCTCACCCCCAAGCGCGCCGCCGAGGTGGGCCTGACCGTCCTCGATGTCCTCAGGGCGGCCCACAAGGAGGGCATCCTCCACCGCGACGTCAAGCCGTCCAACGTCCTCATCGCCGACGACGGCCGCGCCGTGCTCAGCGACTTCGGCATCGCCCAGATCGACGGCGACCCCTCCGTCACCTCCACCGGCATGCTCGTCGGCGCTCCCTCGTACATCTCGCCCGAGCGTGCCCGTGGCCAGAAGCCCGGCCCGCCCGCCGACCTCTGGTCGCTGGGGGCGCTGCTGTACGCCTGCGTCGAGGGCCGTCCGCCGTACGACAAGGGCTCGGCCATCGCCACCCTCACCGCCGTCATGACCGAGCCGCTTAAGACCCCGGCCAACGCAGGTCCGCTGGCCGATGCCATCCACGGCCTGCTCATCAAGAACCCGGACCAGCGGCTCGACGACGAATCCGTACGCCCCCTGTTGACCGAGGTCGTCAACGCCCCGGACGCCCCCGTCGCCCCGGCCTCCGACGCCACCCGCACCATGCCGCTTCCCGCCGACCCGCAGCCCACCCCCACCGACGCCCCGCCCGCCACCCGCAAGGCCGCCGCCGACCAGGCCCGGCTGCGCCGAGCGCTGAGCAGCGTCCGGAAGGTGAAGTCGGCCCCCGCGTCGCCGGTGGCGGAGCCCACCACGGCCGCGCCGGTCCCCGCCGGGGAGGACGGGCGGCGCAAGCGGGTGCTGATCATCGTGGCGACCGGGATCGCGCTGGCCATACTGGGCACGGTCATCGGCTTCTACACCGCCGCCCACAACGGCGACAACAACGACGGCTCGAAGAAGCCGACGGACTCGAAGAACAGCCAGTCGGTCAGCCCGAGTTCGAGTGGCTCGACCGGCGCCGAGCAGGACCGGACCAAGTCGTCCCGAAGCCCGTCCGGGACCGGTTCCGCAACCGACGCTGCTTCCGTCACCGCCTCCGCATCGAACAGCGGCACCGTCGACACGACGACGTACAGGGCCGCCCAGGGCTTCTCCATCGGCCTGCCCAAGGGCTGGACGTACTCCAAGACCGACACCGCCGGAGCCCGCTTCACCGGCCCCAACGGCCAGAAGCTGCTGGTTGGTTGGACGACCGCTCCGAAGGACGACCCGGTCGCCGACTGGAAGAACCTCGAGAAGAGCATGATCCGCGCCAACTACCAGCGGGTGCACATAAGGGCCGTCACCTACCGGGGCTGGGACACCGCCGACTGGGAGTTCACGTACACCGATGGCGGCACCCGTTTCCACACCGTCGACCGGGGCACGGTGGTCAACAGCAAGCTCGGTTACGGAATCATGTACACCGCCCGCGACGCGGACTGGGACGGTGCCACCTCCAAGGCGACGTTGCAGACCTTCTTCAAGACGTTCAAACCGGCAAGCTGACACAGCACCAGCACGTATCGTGAGTCCTTGCGGACAGAAAGCTCCGGTTGAGGACCGGATCTGACGCTTTGGGGAGGCGTCGTGGACGACTACGCGGGACGTGTGCTCGCCGAGCGCTACCGCCTGCCCCGGCCGCCCGCCGATGAGTACGAGCTGGTCGAGACGCGCGCCTTCGACACGTACAGCGGACAGGAAGTGCTCGTACGGCAGATCCTCCTGCCGGAGGTGGTGAGCGCCGAACCGGGCGACGGTGGTGACGACCCGGGGCCGGGCAGCGACAGCGCGAGCCGGGCGCTCGAAGCGGCGCGTGCGGCAGGGGCAATACCCGATCACCCACGCCTGGTGCAGGTCTTCGACATATTCACCGACGGTGGCAGCCTCTGGATCGTCAGTGAGCTGGTCCCCGCCCGTCCGCTCGCCGCGCTCCTCGCCGACAAGCGGCTCAGCCCCTACCGCGCCGCCGAGATCGCCTCCGACGTACTCACCGCGCTGCTCGCGCTGCACGCCCACGGCTGGACCCACCGCAATGTCACCGCCGGCACCGTGCTGGTCTGCGACGACGGCCGCGCCATGCTCTCCGGGCTCGCCGCCGGGGCCGCGCAGGAGGCGCTGGCCGGCTACAACCCGGTGCCGGTACGGGCCCTGGCGGGCGGGTCCGGGGGCAGCGGGAGCTGGGAAGGGCCCGACTCCGCGCTGGAGCTGGAGCGCGCCCGGCAGGCCCGGATGCACCTCGTCGGGCCGGTCACCGAGCGCTGGGCGCCCGAGCAGGCCACGCCGGTGCACGAGAACTGGCAACTGGCCCCGCCGGTCGGTCCCACCGTCGACCTCTGGGCGCTCGGCTCCCTACTCTTCCGCAGCGTCCAGGGCCACCCGCCCTTCCCCGAGGAGAGCACCGCCGAGCTCGTCCAGCTCGTCTGCGCCGAACCGCCCGCCTACGCCGAGGAATGCGGGGCCCTGCGGCCCATCGTCGAGTCCCTGCTCCGCCAGGACCCCTCCGAGCGCCCCGACGTCGAGGAGCTGCGCGGCTGGCTGCGGTCCCTGGTCCGATCCGCGCCCGAACCCGACCTCGGGCTGCAGACCGTGCGCGTCCCTGCGGACGACCCGCACAAGCTGCCGATCGTACGGCGCCGCGGCGAGCTCGTTCGCAAGCGCAGGCAAGCCGCCGACCCGGTGCCGCTCCACCCCTCGCACGGCCGCCACAAGCGCGCCAAGGCCAAGAAACGGTCCCGGGCACCGCGCAGCCTCGGCCTCACGCTGCTCCTGGCCGTCGTCCTGCTGCTCGTGGCGACCGTGGCGTATGCCGTGCTCTTCATGCCGCGCAACGGCAGTACGAACGGCTCCGCCGACACCTCGCAGACGGTGCCCGCGCAGGTCTCCGACGGCAAACCGAAGCCGTCGACGGCCCCGGCCACCAGCAAGGCGCCCTCCCACTCACCCTCACCGTCGGCCACGCCCTCAGTCCCGTCCACGACCGTGACGGCGAGCGATCTCGGCAGCGACTTCAAGCTCCGCACCGACTCGGCCGGCTTCACCGTCGCCGTCCCCACCGGCTGGCAGCGGCAGGGCAAGAACTCCAAGGGCCAGGTCCGCTACACCGGCGGCGACATGGAGCTCATCGTCGTCCCCGGCCGCGACTCCGTCGCCGACTTCGGCAGCGACCCCCTCGCCTACCAGTCCGACGGCGAAGCCGAACTCGACGCCTTCCGCTCCTCCGCCTGGTCCTCCGCCTTCGGCGCCCGCAGCCTCGACCTCAACGGCGTCTCCGCCGCCGAAGGCGAGTACACCTACCGCGACTCCTCCAACCGCGAGGTCTACGCCACCAACCTCGTCATGCTCCGCGGCAGCGGCTACCACGTCGTCCTCTTCGTCGGCCCCACCGCCCACACCGCCGAGCTCAAGCGCTACTTCGACAAGGCCGCCGAGACGTACAGCACTTCGTCCTGAGCCCCGGGCCCGGCCTTACGGCATGATGGGCGCATGGCAAGCGACGGGGGATACGCGGCCTTTCCGGACCCTTCCCCACCCGGGGTGATCGTCGGCCGCTACCGCATCACGGGTCGGCTCGGCCGTGGCGGGATGGGCACCGTATGGCGGGCTGAGGACGAACTGCTGGGCCGTCAGGTCGCCGTGAAGGAACTGCTCCTGGACGACGGCATGCCGGACGACGAGCGGCGGGGGCGCAGGGAGCGCGCGCTGCGCGAGGCGCGGACGGCGGCACGGATCAAGCATCCGCATGTGATCGTGCTGCACGACGTCGTGGAGCAGGACGGCAGCCCGTGGATCGTCATGGAGCTGGTCGACGGCCGTTCGCTCGCCGAGATCCTGGCGAAGGACGGTCCCGTCCCGCCGCGCGAGGCCGCCAGGATCGGGGCCGCGGTCACCGGCGCGCTGCATGCCGCCCACGCGCACGGCGTGCTGCACCGGGACATCAAGCCCGCCAACGTCCTGATCGAGAACGGCACCGGCCGGGTCGTACTCACCGACTTCGGCATCGCCCGCGTGCTGGGCAGTACGACCCTGACCGAGGCGGGCGCCTTCGTCGGCTCGCCCGAGTACACCGCGCCGGAACGGATGTCGGGGCAATCGGCGGGCCCGGCGTCCGACATGTGGTCGCTGGGGGTGCTGCTGTGCGCGGCCGTACGGGGCCAGTCGCCGTTCCGCCGCGACTCCCTGGGCGGGGTCCTGCACGCGGTCGTGTTCGACGAGATCCGGCCGCCCGTGGAGTTGGGACCTCTGCTGCCCGTGGTGACCGCCCTGTTGGAGCGCGACCCGGAGCGCCGGATGAGCGCACCGGAGGCGGAGGAACGGCTGCGCGGCTACGCGGACCCGTCGAACGTGTCGACCCTGCCGAACGACATACCCGCGCCAACGAAACCCCCGCCGACCGCGCCTGCCGTGCCCACGAAGCCGCGTCGCCGTACGCCGCTGATCCTCGCCGCGCTGAGCATCCTCGTGGTGGGTGCTCTCGGCGCCGTGGCGCTCGTACAGCACCACAACGCGGGCAACAGCCCCGCCCTGGCCGCGACGGCCCCGGGCCGCGCCGCCGGTGCGACGGCGAAGACCACCAACCCAAGCCCAAGCCCCAGCCGGAGCCCGGCCACGGCGACTGCCGGTTCCACCGCGAAGCCCGTCCCGGCGGGCTATCGGCTCGTCGTCGACACCAAGGGTTTCTCGCTCGCGGTGCCCGACGGCTTCACGCGGTCCTACCAGCCGCCGCGGGTCTTCTACTTCTCGCCGGGCGAGGTATTCCGCATCGGCATCCGCACGGCCGCCCCGGGTCACGGCGGCCCGCTCGCCGTCATGAAGGCCCAGCACGTGGACGGCCCCGGCACGTTCAAGGGGTATCGCGACGGATTCGTCACCGAGACCACCCGGGCGGGCAATCCGGCCGCGTTGTGGGAGTTCACCTGGGACGGCTTCGGGGACGGCGGCGGCGCCCGCCGCACGTACGACCTGTGCTGGACCGAGGGCGGCCGGCAGTACGACGTGTGGGTGTCGTCGCCGGTCGCGAAGGCGGAACTGGGGCGGGAGTACTTCGACTCCGCCCGCGACACCTTCCAGCCGGACCAGAACCAGAACTGAGATGCGGCAACGCGCAGCATGCCAGTGCGCACTGGCACGATTGTGCTCGTGAGGTGAAAACCGGCTACCGGGTCTATTCGCAGTGCACCGGGCTTCAGTTATCACCGGGACGGCAACGGGCCTCATCAACGTCAACAACGAGGGGCGTCGGCCTCGTAGATGCCATTCGGTGAGCAACCCTCATCAACGAGAAAGCCGCAGGCCAGCAGGCCGCACGCACGAAGGCGGTCGTTCGTTGGTGCGATGTCATCAGCACCCCGACCTGCGTGCGAGCCGCGATGCGGCGAGTCTTCCCTGGATATCTTCAGCCCGGTGGTGAAGCGAATCTCAAGACTGCTCTGTCCTCAGCTGTGGGCGCAGATCCGCACTGTTGGCCTCAGCCCGTGTCAGAGCGGCTGGTTCTGCTGCTCGATGTACTGCTTGACGATGCTGAGCGGGGCGCCGCCGACGGATCCGGCGAAGTAGGAGCCGGACCATAGGCGTTGTGCCCGCCAGTAGTGGCGGACGAGGTCGGGGAACTCCTGGCGGAGCCTGCGCGAGCTGACGCCCTTGAGGGAGTTCACCAGCTTGGAGACGGCGACCTTCGGGGGGAAGTTCACGAGCAGGTGGACGTGGTTGGCCTCGCCGTTGAACTCGACCAGCTCGGCCTCGAAGTCCTCGCACACGCTGCGCATGATCTCCTCGCACCGCGTCAGGTGCCGGTCGGCGAAGACGGAGTGCCGGTACTTCGTCACGAAAACCAAGTGGACGTGAAGGCGGAAGTCACAGTGACGACCTGTACGAACGTTCTCATCGATACCCATAAACCAACTGTGTATCATGGTCGGCGTGCAGCTTCGGTACAGCTTCCGCCTCTACCCGAGCGCCGGTCAGCGTTCGTCGTTGGCGAGGGCGTTCGGGTGTGCGCGGGTGGTCTACAACGACGCCCTCAGGGCGCGGGAGACCGCCCGCTCCGAGGGGCTGCCGTTCCCGAAGACCGGGGACCTGTCCAAGACCCTGATCACCGAGGCGAAGAACACCCCGGAGCGGGCATGGCTGGGCGAGGTGTCGTCCGTCGTGCTCCAGCAGTCCCTCCGGGACCTGGACACCGCGTATCGGAACTTCTTCGACGGCCTGAAGGGCAGGCGCCCGCGCATGGGCGCGCCCCGTTTCATGTCCAAGCGGGACACGCGGCAGTCGGTCCGGTTCACCGCGAATGCCCGCTGGAAGATCACGCCGGGCGGGAAGCTGTCCCTGCCGAAGATCGGCGATGTGTCGGTGAAGTGGTCGCGTGCCCTGCCCTCGCGGCCGTCCACGGTGACGGTGGTCAAGGACAGTGCGGGGCGGTACTTCGCGTCGTTCGTCGTGGAGACCGGCCCCGACGAGGCATTGCCGGACATGGCGGGCGAGATAGGCATCGATCTCGGCCTCACCCACTTCGCGGTCATGTCCGATGGCCGGAAGATCAGCTCGCCCCGGTTTCTGCGCCGGGCCGAGAAGAAGCTCAAGCGCACACAGCAGGCCCTCTCCCGCAAGCAGAAGGGCTCCGCGAACCGGGCCAAGGCCCGCCTCAAGGTCGCCCGCGCACACGCGCGGGTCGCCGACGCGCGCCGCGAGTTCCACCACCAGCTCTCCACCCAGCTGATCCGCGAGAACCAAGCGATCAGCGTGGAGGACTTGTGCGTGAAGGGACTCGCCCGCACCCGCCTCGCCAAGTCCGTGCACGACGCCGGATGGTCCGCGTTCGTGAGCATGCTGGAGTACAAGGCAGCCCGGTACGGGCGCACCTTCGCGAAGGTGGACCGGTTCTTCCCCTCCTCGCAACTCTGCTCAGCATGCGGCTTCAAGGACGGCCACAAGCCCCTGGCAGTACGCGAGTGGACATGCGCCAACTGCGGGACGGTCCATGACCGCGACATCAACGCCGCACTCAACATCAGGACCGAAGGACACAAGGTCGCCGCCGGACGGGCGGAGACCGTAAACGCCTGCGGAGGGGCCGTAAGCCCTGCCGCCTAGCGGAAGGCAAGCCCCGATGAAACAGGAACCCATCTCAAGGCGAGCCGCCACGGCGGACGCCAGGGAGCAAATCCCCCTCGTTCGTTCACGAGGGGGAGGACGTCAACGGTGGGTATGCAGAAGGCGGCTGTCAGCCGTAACCTCGCGCTATGACGGACACAACTACTGGCGGTAACCCGGTAGCCCCAGCGGGCACGCGGACCGCGGCCGATGTGGTGACCCCGGAGCTGGTAGCGCGGCTCACGCGTGGGATCCCGGGCAGCGGCCGGACGGCGAACCAGAGCCCGCTGACCGGGGAGAAGCTGGCGGACCTGCCGGAGTCGACGCCGCAGGACGTGGCCGCCGCGTACGAGAGGGCCAGGGAGGCCCGGAAGGCGTGGGCGGCGACGCCCGCGCGGCAGCGGGCCGCCGTGCTGCTGCGCTTCCACGACCTGCTCCTCGCCCGGCAGGCGGAAATCCTGGACCTGATCCAGCTGGAGACCGGCAAGACCAGGATGCACGCGCACGAAGAGGTGCAACTGGTCGCCGTCACCGCCCGCCACTACGGCCGCAAGGCCCCCGCCTACCTCCGTCGGCGCCGCCACACCGGCGCCATCCCGGTCCTGACGAAGGTCGCCGAGTTGCGCCAGCCCAAGGGCACGGTCGGCTTCATCGTGCCGTGGAACTACCCCTTCGCGCTGGGCGCGGGCGACGCGCTACCCGCCTTCGCCGCGGGCAACGCGGTCGTCATGAAGCCGGACACCCAGACCGCCCTGACGCTGCTGTGGGCCCGGGAACAGCTCATCGAGGCCGGGCTGCCGGAGGACGTCTGGCAGATCGTGATCGGCGAGGGCCCGGTCGTCGGCCCTGCCGTCGTCGAGCACGCGGACTACGTCTCCTTCACCGGCTCCAGCCGCACCGGCCGCGACGTGGCGAAGCGGGCCGCCGACCGACTCGTCGGTTTCTCCCTCGAGCTCGGCGGCAAGAACGCCATGCTCGTCCTCAAGGACGCCGACCTCGACAAGGCCGCCGAAGGCGCCGTACGGGCCTGCTTCGCCTCCGCCGGGCAGCTGTGCGAGTCCATGGAGCGGATGTACGTCCACGAATCGGTCGCCGAAGCCTTCCTGGAGCGCTTCGTCGCCCGCACCAAGGCCCTCAAGCTCGGCACCGGCCTCGCGTACGGCGCCGGAATGGGCTCGCTGGCCGGCACCCGGCAGCTGGAGACCGTCACCCGCCATGTCGACGAGGCGGTGGACAAGGGCGCCACGGTGCTCGCCGGCGGCCGCCCCCGCCCGGACGTCGGCCCGTACTTCTACGAGCCGACCATCCTTGACGGCGTCGAGTCCCCGATGGCCGTCTGCGCCGAGGAGACCTTCGGCCCGGTCGTTTCCATCTACCGCTTCACCGACGAGGACGAAGCGGTCGAGCGCGCCAACGCGACCCCGTACGGCCTCAACGCAGCCGTCTGGACTAAGGACACCCGGCGCGGCGCCCAGGTCGCCGCCCGCCTGCACTCCGGCACCGTCAACGTCAACGAGGGCTACGCCTCCGCCTACGGCAGCGTCCAGGCCCCGTTGGGCGGCATGGGCGAGTCCGGCATCGGCCGCCGCAACGGTTCCGAGGGCATCCTCAAGTACACCGAGGCCCAGACCGTCGCCACCCAGCGGCTGCTGCCGATGGCGCCCTCGCTGGGCATGACCGACGAGCAGTACGCGGCCTTCATGAGCCGCAGTCTCCGCGTGATGAAGGCCCTGCGCCTCCGCTGAAAGGAACAAGCCGGTGTCACACGAGTACGACTTTGACGTGATCGTGATCGGATCCGGGTTCGGCGGAGCCGTGAGCGCTCTGCGCCTGACCGAGAAGGGCTACAAGGTCGGCGTCCTGGAGGCGGGCCGTCGCTTCACCCGCGAGACCCTCCCCAAGAACTCCTGGGACATCCGCAACTACCTCTGGGCACCGGCCCTTGGCCTGTACGGCATCCAGCGCATCCACCTGCTCAACAACGTGATGATCCTGGCCGGCGCGGGCGTCGGCGGCGGCTCGCTCAACTACGCCAACACCCTCTACGTACCGCCCAAGGCCTTCTTCGAGGACCGACAGTGGGGCCACATCACCGACTGGCAGGAGGAGTTGAAGCCCTACTACGACCAGGCGCAGCGGATGCTGGGCGTCCGGCTCAACCCGACCATGACCCCCTCCGACGTCCACCTCAAAGCCACCGCCGAGAAGATGGGCGTCGGCGATTCCTTCCACCTCGCACCGGTCGGCGTCTTCTTCGGTGACGGGAAGGACGCCGAGGGGGACGCGAAGGCCGCCCCCGGTGGCGAGGTCCCGGACCCGTACTTCGGCGGCGCGGGGCCGTCCCGCAAGGCCTGCACCGAGTGCGGGGAGTGCATGACGGGCTGCCGGCACGGGGCGAAGAACACGCTGAACGAGAACTATCTCCACCTCGCCGAGAAGGCCGGCGCGGTCATCCACCCCATGACGACCGTCACCGGCCTCTCGGAGAATCCGGAGGGCGGCTACGACGTCGCGACCGTCCCCACCGACCGTAAGAAGAAGGCCAGGCCGCACGTCCTGCGCGCCCAGTACGTCGTCGTCGCCGCCGGGACCTACGGCACACAGACTCTGCTGCACGCCATGCGCGACGCGGGCCGCCTCCCCGGCATCTCGGCCCGCCTCGGCGAACTGACGCGTACGAACTCCGAGGCACTGGTCGGTGCGCAGACCATCGACCGCCGCTACCGCAAGCGCACCGGGCAGAAGCGGGCGGACTTCACCAAGGGCGTGGCCATCACGTCCTCGATCCACCCCAACGACAACACCCACATCGAGCCCGTCCGCTACGGCAAGGGCTCCAACGCGATGGGCGGCCTGGCCATCCTCCAGGTCCCGCACGGCGGACGCCTGCCGCGCGGCCTGGCCTTCCTGGTCAACTCCGCCCGCCATCCGGTGCTGACGATGCGCTCGATGTCCAACTACCGCTGGTCCGAGCGCTCGATCATCGGCCTGGTCATGCAGTCCCTGGACAACTCCCTGACCACCTACCGCAAGGAGAAGGGCCTCGGGAAGGGCCTGCTCACCGCCCGCCAGGGCCACGGCGCGCCCAACCCCGCCTTCATCCCCGAGGGCGCCGAGGCCGCCCGCCTCCTCGCCGAGGAGATCAACGGCTTCGCGGGCAGCAATGTCGGTGAGTTGATGGGCACCCCGCTCACCGCGCACTTCCTCGGCGGCTGCCCGATCGGCGATG